>JAJYAB010000018.1 GCA_021779775.1 Actinomycetes bacterium | reverse complement strand
ACCAGATTCAGCGGGTCGGTCGCGTTGACCTGTACCGTCTCCCCGGAGCGAGGAGCCCGGCGCGTCTGGCGAAGCTCGTCGACCGCCTCCGGCAACGCATACTGCTCGCCGGCGAAACCGGTGACGAAGCGCCCGCCCCGCACGACCCCGCGGGCTTCCAACCGCCGCAGGGCACGGACGATGTCACGCCACGGAACCGTCGTCACCTCCCGGGCCGTCAGATCCCAGAAGACCACGCCCCAGCGGGAGAGGAGCTGGCCAGCCGCTGCTTCCGCCAGGTCGTCGGGTTCGAGCGCGTCGCCTGGCCCGGGAAGCAGGGCCCACCGGCCATCGGCGCCGCTCCGTGCCACCGGGCGCGGCCGATGCCCGGCTCGGTCGCCCAGCCCTTGGCGGCGCCGCCGAGCCCAGCGTTGGCGAGCCGAGTGTTGGCGAGCCGAGTGTTGGCGAGCCGATAGCAGCGACCGCACGGCCTGGAACCCGTCGGCGGTGACGAGACCGCGGGCCACCAGATCCCAGAGCCCCTCCTCGACGTCGGCTGGCAGGCGGCCCGTCGCTGCCCCCAGCTCCCCGTAGAACAACGCTCCCCGCTGGCCGAGAAGGTCGAGGATCTGCCGTGCCGCTCCGTGGGGCGGCACGGCAGGGATGACGCCCCCACGAGCCACCTGCAACAGCCAGGGGAGATCCTCGCGGACGACGAACGACAGCGGGGTGGCGCGCGACGGCGTCGTCGCGGCGCGCCGCACATCCCCGCCGCCGTCGCCGGCCCGCTGGCTCAGCCGGCCCCACGCCACCTGTCCCGAAAGGCAGAGGTCTTCGAGCCATTCGGGCTGGTACTGCTCGACGCGCGTGGGGAGCACGGACCCTTCCCACGATCCGGCGGCGACCTCGAAGCCCTGCAGCTGGTCGACGACTTCGAGCACTCCGGCGCGTCCATGGCACTGCGTACCCGGTGCGACGTGCTGCCAGCGCAAGAGGAACCGCATCAGATCCTGGGCGAGCACCGGCTCGACCTCGTGCCGGCGGCGGCGCTGCGCATCGCTGTGGATGCGGATCAGCAGCCGGCGGGAGCACCACTGCTCGTCAGGACCGTCCGCCACGAAGCGACCACGCAGGGCAAAGCCCTCGGCTTCGAGGCGACCGAGCCCCACGCGAACCCGGCTGGACACCAGCGCCGTCCGGTAGACCAGCTGGTCGACGGTAACCGGCCCGACGGTGTCGAGATGGCCGCGCAGCACGTCGGCGACGGCAGCATCGCCGTCAGGTGCGGCCCGCGCGGCAAGGTCGGGGGGCAACGGGTGCTCCAGCTCGGGCGCCGAGCCGAACAGCGCAACGACCCACGAGCGGCGCTCCGCGGCGCACCACATCTCCCCGGTCCCTACGGCTGGGCCGGCCGCCTTCGGCACGGAGATCGTGAAGGCTCGGCCAGCTGCCTGCAGGTCGTCGTACCACCGGCGCACCTCCGACCGGTCATCTGATGCGTCGAACGGTCGCAGCACGATCGCCGACTGCAGCAGGTCGTGCAGCTCCTCGCTGTTGCGCGGCCGGGGAGCCACCTCCGAGCGCACCCGCTCGACCGCCGGACCGTCGAGCCCTGCCAGGCCCTGGGGATCGAGCGGAGCACCCCGAGGCAACGCGACGGCCCGAGCCCGGCGCTCTTCCAGTGGCGCATCGTCGAGAAAGGTGTAGGGCCGGCTGTTGAGGATCTCGTGCGCCAGCAGGGAGGGGCGCGGCGAGTCGACGAAGTGGACGCGTACCGACCCCTCCTCCATGCCAGCCACCAGCGCGACGAGCCCGTCGACGTCCATCGCCTCGTGCAGGCAGTCGTCCATGGTCTGGCGGACCAGCAGGTGGTCGGGAATGGCGACGGGCCCGGCTGCGGCGTTCTCCTGGCAGGCAGCCAACGCCGGGAAGACAGCGGCCATGAGATCGCCTGCTTCCATCCGCTGCACCGGAAGTGGGTTCTTCCTCCCGCCGCGCCAGCGCAGCACGGCGAGCGACCGGCTCAGGTTCCACCGCCACCGAGCGGTGAACATGGGCGTAGCCAGCACAGCCTGTGACAGCACGGCCGGGACATCGGCCGACCGCAGGAGCCTTGGTGTGGAATCGAGCGGAAAGCTGTGCTGCGGACCGAGTGACAGGACCACCGCGTCGTCGGTGGCGGCAGCCTGGAGCTCGAAGTCGAACGAAGCGCAGAAGCGCTTGCGTAAAGCCAGCCCGAACGCTCTCATGATCCGTCCACCGGCGGGAGCGTGGACGACCAGCTGCATGCCCCCGGAATCGTCGAAGAACCGCTCGAACACGACGTCGCGGATGGTGGGCAGCACGCCGAGCTCGATGAGCCCGGCCGCCAGATAATCGACGATCTGCCGCGCCGCTCCGGCATCGATGCCGCAACGCTCCATCACCAGATCCATGGCGTGACGACGGCCGGCGCCGGTGATGGCAGCTCCGCCTGTGGTGCCACACGGCAGGCCGCCCGGCCCGACGAGCGCCCGGGCGGTCGCTGCTCGCAGCGCCGAGACGGCTTCGGAGAGCTCGGCGGTACGGCTCGGTGCCTCCCCCACCCAGAACGGCACGGTCGGATGCGCACCCTCGGCGTCCACCACTCGCACCACGCCCTGCTCGACCCGGCGAGCACGCCACGAGTGGGTGCCGAGGAGGAACACGTCGCCTGCCATCAGCTCGACAGCGAAGTCCTCGTTGACCGAGCCGACGGACATGTCGTCGGGGTCGGCCACGACCCGGTAGTCCCCGACCTCGGCGATCGCACCACCGCTGGTCAGCGCGGCAAGCCGTGCTCCACGGCGCGGCCGCACCACGCCGTTGACCCGGTCACGGTGCAGATAGGCCATACGCCGGCCACGGCCGGTCACGATGCCTTCGGCGGCCAGGTCGACCACGGCATCGAAGTCGCAGCGAGCGAGCTGCTCGTACGGTGCAGCACGCCGGACCAGGTCGAACAGATCGGACTCGACCCACTCCCCGGCGCCGGCGACCTCGGCGACAAGCTGCTGCGCCAGGATGTCGAGCGGCGCCGACGGTGGTTCGGTGACGTCGAGCCGCCCCTGGCGGACCGCTGCCAGCAGGGCGGCGCACTCGACAAGATCGTCGCGGGTGAGCGGGAAGACGATGCCCTGCGGGGTCCCGCTCCGGCGGTGGTTCGAGCGGCCGACCCGCTGCAAGAGGGTGGCGATGCTGCGCGGTGAGCCGAGCTGGCAGACGAGGTCCACCGGGCCGATATCGATGCCCAATTCGAGCGAGGCGGTGGCCACCAGAGCGCGGAGTGCTCCTGCCCGCAGGCGGGCCTCCACCCGTAGCCGGCGTTCCTTGGACAGGCTGCCATGGTGGGCAGACACCCGACCGGAACCCAGCTCCTCGGCCAGCAGGTGCGCCAGGCGCTCCGACATCCGCCGGGTGTTGACGAACACGAGCGTGGTGCGGTGCTGGCGGACCCGGTCGGCGATCGCCTCGACGACCTCGCCAAGCTGCTCCGTCGATGCGACGGCGGCCACCTCGCTCTTCGGCAGCTCGATGGACAGGAGCATGTCGCGGCGATGGCCGCAGTCGACGATGGCCGGCGCGCGGCGGCCGGCGCCGCACAGCAGCCGGCCGATCCGGTCGACAGGCCGCTGGGTTGCCGACAGGCCGATCCGCTGCGGAGGCCGGCTCGACGCCAATGCGTCGAGCCGCTCCAGCGTGAGCGCCAGGTGCGAACCGCGCTTGTCACGGGCCAGCGCGTGGATCTCGTCCACCACGACGGTCTCCACGGTCGTCAGGGTGCAGCGGCTGCGCGCCGCGGTGACGAGCAGGTACAGGCTCTCCGGGGTGGTGACGAGAATGCTCGGCGGATGGGCCACCATCGCCGCGCGTGCTGACGGCGGCGTGTCCCCGGTCCGGACAGCCACGGTGATCGCCGGGGCGTCGAGCCCGAGCTCGGCGGCCACCTGGGAGATCTCGGACAGCGGCTGCTCGAGGTTCTGGTGGACGTCGACAGCCAGCGCCTTCAGGGGCGACACGTAGACGACCCGGGTGCCCGGACGCCACGATCCATCGGCGAACGCCCGGTAAGCCGAGTCGATCGCCACGAGGAACCCGGTCAGCGTCTTGCCCGATCCGGTCGGCGCAGCGATCAGGGTGTCGGACCCCCGGCGGACATGCGGCCAGCCGGCCGCCTGCGGCTCCGACGGCCCGTCGGGGAACCGCCGGGAGAACCACGTGGACAGCGCCGGGTGGAAGAGGCGCAGCACCGGCTCGTCAGGCTCCACCGGGGCGCCGATCAGGTCGTCGGGGCCGGTAACGGCCGGCGCAGCACCCACCCGAGCACGCCGACCGCCTCGGCCGGGGTCCATGCGTTGGCGGCCGGTTTGGCCAGGTTCTGGCGGCCGAGAGGATCCAGGAACCGGTAGAGGGGCCGCGGCAGCGTCCCGTGGAACGACGCGGGCGCCCCGGTGGCGAAGCGCTCGTGCCCCGATCCGTCGAGGACCGCGAACCCGTCGGAATGCAAGATGTCGTACGTGAGCGGCTGGTGGGTGAGGTAGTCGATCGCCGGGGGGCTGGGCTCAGGGATCTTCTGTGCCAGCCAGCCGAAGAAGTGCTCGAACGCGCCGATCGTGGCCGGCGGCCCGGTGGCCAGCGTCCAGCGGACACCGGTCAGCTGCGCGTACGCCGCCAGCCGTTGCGGCGTGTCGCGGCCGGGGTCGATCGACAGCTCGACGATGGCCACCTGGTTCGCCACGCCGGAGCGTCCGAGGGCGTGGCGCACCTGCGACAGGTTGGCCGTGTCCAACGGGCACATCTCCGTGCACAGGGTCATGAAGGGGAGGAGGAGCACGGTACGCCCCCGCAGGGAGCCCAGCGTGAACGGCTTGCCCTGCTGGTCGACGAGGCCTGCCTGCAGCAGGCTGGCCGGCACCGGCCGGTCGGCCACCACACCCTCCGATGCAGGGGGAGGCCCCGGCGGCCCGCCACACGCCGCCAGGAGCAGCCCGAGGGCCGTCAGGGCCACCAAAGCGACGGCCGCCCCGCGAGCCGGACGCCAGGCGGGTGGCGAGGTCCCCCAGCGACGTGGCGGCGTCCTCAAACGACGGTGCCCGGACCGCCGGCCGTGGCGACGACCGCCAGGCCGGCAGCAGCCCATCCCTGCATGCCGCCGACCAGGTTGGCTGCCGGGAAGCCGGCCGCCACGAGCCGCTGCGTCGCCGCCGCAGAGCGGCCGCCGGACCGGCAGACCACGACGATCCGGTCGGCTCCTTCCAACTCGTCGAGGTGCTCCTCCAAGCTCCCGAGGGGTAGGTGGACGGCGCGGGCCGCGTGCCCGGCGTCCCACTCCTGGGGCTCGCGCACGTCGAGGAGCACTGCGCCACGCTCGACGTCGGCCACGGCTTCGTCGAGCGTCACCTCGGGGAGCGCAGCCGGCGCGTCGGGCTGTGCCGGTGGATCGGCCATACCATTCCTCCTCGTCTCTGGGCGTGCGACCGTCTCTGGGCGTGCGACCGTGCCCTGGCCGCTGACCCGCACCGACCGGCCGGACAGCGTCACCACATCACCGGGGCCGATCGCCCGGCCCCGCTTCGTCTCCGCCACACCGTTGACCTCCACTTCTCCTGCTGCGAGCAGCATCCGAGCCTCGCCACCCGAGCTGGCGAGCCCCGACAGCTTAAGGAGCTGCCCGAGCCGGATAGGAGTCTGCACGACGGCCACCTCCTGCATCGTCCCATCATGCCCGCCCGGCAGGCTCACGGCAGATCCACAGGCTCCCCCAAGCCAGACCACAGGACAGCCCCGCACCATGGTTGGCAGGCCGGAGCCGGTAGGCCCCCGACCAAGCGACAAGGTCAACCCGTGTCCAGAGGAGAGCACCATGGACGAAGAACCCCGTACCAGCTGGGACCTGTCGACCGCTACGGCTGTCCTCACGGGGAAGCCCGAGCAGCTTCCGGAGGATGCCCCGGCGGATCCGGTCCCTGCGGCACTTGGGGACGCCGGCGCGAATGCTGGGGCAGGATCGGACCCACCGGGCGCCGGAGCTGGCGAAAGCAAGGCTCGTGCACCCGGCAAGCGATGGAGGCTGCCGGCAGTCGCTGTGATCGCTGCCCTGGTCGGTGGCGGTGCCGGCGGCGCCGTCGCGTCGACGGCAGGCTCCGGGGCCTCGCCCGGCACACCGGTAGCGGTCAGCTCGGTCAGCTCGGTCGGCCCCGGCCCGGCGCTGGCCGGCGGCGCCTCCATCCCGAGCATCGTGCAGAAGCTCTTGCCCGAGGTGGTGTCGATCGACGCCACCTCCCCCGCCAACGGGCTCGGGGGGGGCGCCCAAGCCAAAGGGTCGGGGATGATCGTCTCCTCGTCGGGTGAGATCCTCACCAACAACCACGTGATCGCCGGCGCCACCGCCATCACCGTGACCCTCTACGGCCAGACGAAAGCGCTGGCGGCCACGGTGGTGGGCACCGACGTCACCGCCGACATGGCCCTCCTCCAGCTGACCGCGCCCCCTGCCAACCTGCCGACCGTGACGTTCGCCGACTCCACCAAGCTGCAGGTGGGTGACGCCCTGGTGGTGGTGGGCAATGCCCTCGGCCTGTCGAACAGCACCCCCACCGTCACCTCCGGCATCGTGTCGGCCCTCGGGCGAACGGTGCAGGCCGGTGATCCCAACGGCTCCGGGGCAACCGAGACCTTGACCAACATGATCCAGACCGATGCACCGATCAACTCGGGCAACTCGGGCGGTCCCATCGTCGATTCCTCAGGAGACGTCATCGGCATGAGCACCGCCGTCGCCTCGTCGACCGCGGGGAACGCCACCGCCCAGAACATCGGGTTCGGCATCCCCTCGTCCACGTTGCAGCTCCTGCTGCCGCAGCTCCGCCACGGAGGCACATCGCCAGCGGGCGCCGCCACGGCGTACCTGGGTGTACAGGTGGAAGACGAGACGCTCCAGCTCCAGCAGGCCTACGGGCTCTCGCCGTCTGCGGGCGCAGTGGTGGTCGGCGTGGTAGCCGGCTCGCCGGCAGCGGCGGCTGGGCTGCAGACCGGCGACGTCATCGTCGGCATCGGCTCGACCGCCGTCACCTCGGCATCGGGGCTCGTCGCCGCCGTGCACGCGCTCACGCCCGGACAGGCGACCACAGTGTCGGTCTGGAGAGGCCCGCAGCACCTGACCCTGCGTCTGACGGCGGGCAGCTCGCCGGCCGCGTGACTGCCACCGGAGGACTGCCGCCGCGTGACTGCCACCGGAGGACTGCCGCGCCGTCGGCCCGGGGCTCCCTCTCCCCGGTCCGGCGGCGCGGCAGGCTGGGGGACGTATGTGGACGACCTTCCGTCACGCTGAACCGGTCATGGGCACCGTCGTGTCCTTCGACGTCCGCCACGAAGCCGGAGACCAGCATGCCGCAGCAGCCCGTGCCGCTGTGGCAGCAGGCTGCGGCATGCTGCACGAAGCAGACGAGGTCTTCAGCCTGTGGAAGCCCGACACCGTGGCCAGCCGATTACGCCGCGGCGCGCTGACGGTGCGGGAGTGCCCGCCCGAGGTCGGCGAGGTCCTCCAGCGGTGCGCCGACGCACGCCAGCGCACCGAAGGCTGGTTCGACCCCTGGGCCGCTCCCGGTGGGCTCGACCTCACCGGTCTGGTCAAGGGTTGGGCGGCGCAGCGGGCATGCGACGCCATCCGGAGCGCCGGCCTCCCCGCTGCCATGGTGAACGCCGGTGGCGACATCGCCTGCTACGGGGGCCCGGAGCCTGGGCATGCCTGGATGGTCGGGATCCAGGACCCACAGCACCCGGGCAAGGTCATCCGGGTCCTCGAGATCGCCGGCGGAGCGGTGGCGACCTCTGGCACGTACGAGCGAGGAGACCATGTCTACGACCCCTTCACCGGCCGGGCGGTGCTGCCCACGCTGCAGTCGGCCACCGTGGTCACATCGGATCTCGGGCTGGCCGATGCGATGGCCACCGCCTTGTTCGCTGCCGGAGAAGGCGGGCTGTCGTTCGTGACCGCCGTCGACGGGGCCAGCGGCTACGTGGTCCGGACCGACGGGAGCCGCCGCGCCGCCGGTCCGCTCCCCGTGGTCGGTGGGCGCCCGGCGCAGTGAAGCCGCCGGAGGATGGCCCGGCCGGCTCTACGCTCCCGACAAGCGCACCGGGCACCCGACCACACGAGCGCACGCGCCGTGGACGAGCGCACGAGCGAACGAGCGCATGAGCGCACGCAGCGTGGACAACCGGCTGATGCGCCACTCAACCTCGGCGACCGCGGCACGTGATGCCCATGCTGCGTCCCCACCCGCCGATTGCCTGATGCGGCCCCAGACAACAGGGGTAAGAGTCCATCCGGCCGTCGTTCCATCGAGGTAGCCCACGACCCAAGGCCTCCGCAGTTCCCACCTCTGCAACACGTCGCTCGATACCTCGAGCCCGGGTCCTCGTGCTCGGTGCTCGGCACGCTCGGAGGCGCTCAACTCGGTGGGTCGGAACCCAGATGCCGCCAGCTCACGTGCATGCTCGTCCGGGGCGCACAGCGGCTGCATCCGCTATGGCTATCAGACCACCGCCAGCTCCATAGCGATGTTCGGCGCCTGCGGCGCTCACCGGGCCCGGTGCGGTCCCGGGTGATCGAGCCTGCGGATGCACCTTGCCGCCGCTCGGGGCATCTGGGCACCACACCTGGGGGTCCCCCGGGACTCGACGATGGCCCGACCTTCGCCACCCCGGCGACCTCGGACCCGGGCCACCTCGAGAGCCGCCACCAATGCAGCCTCTGGATCAGGGCCGCCGCTGTCCCACCCATGCTCCAACGCCGCTTGGAGCTCAGGCAACGACAGAAGCTGAGCTACTTCTTCGTTGAGCAGCCCAGCTGCGACCGCAGTGCGGATCATCCCCTCGGGTGCCGGCGGCGGTGCGTAGTCCCAGCCGTCCAGTCCCACCTCTTCTTCGACGATGCCCAGCAGCGCAAGTGCGTCCCACAGTGCGGTTGCCTCGTCGGCCGTGAGCAGGCCGGAGTCCACCAGGCCCGTGGCGATGTCGTACACCTCGTTCTCCGACCGGGGGCCCAGGCACAGCACCTCGATCAGCCCGCATCCATCAACCACGAAAGCCTTGTACACCACCCGGCGGTGTCCAGCGTTCACGTCGAGGGTATTCCACCCCGCTAGTAGAGCCTTCAAGGGGTGCTTGCCGGCCGGATCGTCACAGAGGCGCACAACTTCGGCGAGGACGTCCAGACGCTCCGCTTCCGTGAGGTCACCAAGCTGTTCGACGAGCTCGTCCGCGAAGACGACCTCGGCCTGATCGCCGGGGAACCGGTCTCCCCGGCGCACCCTTAGTTCCCGGCGAGCTGTGCCGACCGCTTGCGGACCTTGGCCACGTCAAGTCCGAGACGCTCGCAGACTTCCTCCAGCGAGTGCCTCGTCGTCCGGGCCCCGGCAAGGTCGCAGAACGACTCCACCACCGCACTGGCAGCTGCGTCGACCCGAGCCACCGTGTCGTCCAGGCGCGCAGCCGAGTCGACCACCGAGGCGCTCTTCCCGAATCGCGTGAGGACGATCCTCCGCTCACTCGCCTGCTCGTTCAGCCATGACACGCCCCGTTCGGCGGCGACGTTGATCGGTACCCGCAGCGGCTCGGTGGAAGTGGTCATGCCTCAGATTGTACCAAGTCTGTGCAGACTTGCAAGACATTCCTGCAACCAAACCCACGCTGGGTGGCGACAACCGGCCAGTGTTGAGGTGGCCCCGCCGTCCAGGGTGGATGCTCATGTCTACCGCCAGATGGCCCCGATACGTTCGGCACCTGCGGGAAGCGACTCCCGCACGCCACTGCCGATGCGATGGGCCGACCAGGCGGCGATGGTGGCATCCAGTACGTCGGGGACGTCGGCTTGACCGGCGGGTCCCAAGTCGTCGGGCAGTGCGATGCCGTGCGACTCCAGGATGCGGCGGCGAAGTGCGGCACCGCTCCAGCTGAACTTGGACCACGCCAGAGGCACCCGGCCGTTGGCCTCGGCGAAGGACACCTCGGGGTGGACCTCCCAGACCCGTTCATCGCCGGCCGCTACCTCCTCGACCGCGAGGATCTGCTTCTTCAACCCGAATGCCTGGGCGGAGATACCGGGCCAGCCATGTTCTCGGGCCAGCGTGTTGGCTGCTGCCGCTGAGGCGCACGTCAGGAGCTCGAGGGGTGGCGTGGGGAACACGGAGCTGGACCGGGGACCGACGAAGGCCCGGGCCACGATGTCGGCGGGACGGCGCTCCCCCGCCGGCGGGAGCCCGATGGGCATGTCCACACCATCACCCCAGCGAACTCGGGGAGGACCCCGACTTCGTCGGGGGCGGACTTGGCCCGGGTGGGACTGGCGAAGAGGTAGGTGTACAGCTCGTTCGAGACCACGTGGAACCACCATTTGTCTGTCCGCACCTGGTCAGAGGTCTCATCAGCGTGGACGAGAAAGCTGGACGTGAGACGACGCCGGATGACGTCGATGAACGAGGTGAGCCCGCCGGCGGCCTCTTTCGCCAAGGAGGCGACGAACCCCGTCGACACCTGAGCACCGAGCATGGTCGACATCGCGTCGGCGGTCCTCTCCACCGAGAGGTGCTGACCGAAGAGCAGGTAGAGCGCCCCAGCACGGACGTTGGGCCCGTAGCTGGCCGGCGCGGTCGCCTCTTTCGGAAACGTCCCGGCGTTCAGCTTGCCGCACGTGCAGCGCTTTCGAATCGAGCGGTGCTCGGTGGACAAGATGATCGGGTCCGGAGTGTCGAACACCTGGCGTCGTTCGTGCACGGAGACGTCGGCGACCTCGAGACGGCCACGGCCACCTTGCCCCGGCGCCGCTTGACCTCATTCTTTCGTTTCGCCTTGGCCTCAGCCC
Organism: Actinomycetes bacterium; assembly: GCA_021779775.1. GTDB lineage: Bacteria > Actinomycetota > Acidimicrobiia > Acidimicrobiales > UBA8190 > JAJYAB01. The sequence goes on along the minus strand of JAJYAB010000018.1, from coordinate 2,522 downwards.
GACGGTCGGCGCGCGTCTTGGTCGCTTCGGCCTGCTGTCTCGGCGAGTCGCTCGACGGCGGGAGCGACGAGTTCTTCGACCCCTGGTTCAACCGCTGCTCGAGCTCGGCGATCTTGCGGGACAAGCGCAAAACTCACATCATGAGCAGCCGCTGGTCGTGCCGCAGCTGGAGCAGACGTAGCAGGAGCCGGCCCGCTGCATGACCATGCCGCACTGGTAGCACAGCGGGGCGTCGCGCTGTTCGGGCCGGGCGACCGGTCCCCCCGCCGCTCCGGTCCGGCCGGGAGCTGCCGGTCGGGGCACTGTGGCCGGCGCGGCGATGATCCGGTCCTGCAGCCCGCTCGGCGGCACCAGCCCGACGTCGGCATCCTCCACCAGGTCCTGCTCCGGCGTCGCCGCCTCCGCCACCCCGGGCAGGGTGGGCTGCATCCGCTCGGCGGTCGACAGCACGCCCAGCTCCTCGCGCTCGGTCCTCGTCATGTAGTCGAGCGCGAGGCGGCGGAAGATGTAGTCGAGGATGCTGGTGGCGATCCGCAGATCGGGGTCGTCGGTGATCCCCGCCGGCTCGAACCGCATGTTGGTGTACTTCCGGACGAAGGTGGCCAGCGGAACCCCGTGCTGCAGCCCGAGGCTGAGGGAGATGGAGAAGGCGTCCATGATGCCGGCGAGCGTCGATCCCTGCTTCGACACCTTCACGAAGGCCTCGCCGGGCCGGCCGTCCTCGTACTCGCCGACGGTGACGTACCCCTAGCAGTCCGCCACCCGGAACGAGAAGGTGCTCGACCTCCGGCGGCGGGGCAGTCGCTCACGCACGGCACCGACGACCAGCGGCTGCTGCCGGCGGACCGACGCCAGCGCCGCTTCGAGCTCGGCGATCCGGCCGGCCATCTGCCGGTCCCTCGCCTCGGCCTCCGACCCGGCCGGTGCGGTGTCACCCCCCTCGGATGTCCCGCCCTTCTTGGTCGTGGAGAGGGGCTGGGCGACCTTACAGTTGTCGCGGTAGATGGCAACCGCCTTCAGACCCATCTTCCAGGCGTCGATGTGGAGCTGCTCGACATCCTCGACGGTGACGTCCTCCGGCAGGTTGACCGTCTTGCTGATGGCGCCGCTGATGAAGGGCTGCACGGCAGCCATCATCCGCACATGGCCGAGGTAGTGGATCGTGTTGTCCCCCATCGAGCAGGCGAACACCGGGAGGTGGTCGGCCGCCAGGTGCGGCGCCCCGACGATCGACATGTTCCGGTCGATGTAGGAGACGATGTCCTCGACCTGCTCGGGCGCGTACCCGAGGCGGGCCAGGGCCCGCGGCACCGTCTGGTTGACGATCGACATCGTGCCCCCGCCGACCAGCTTCTTCGTCTTCACCAGTCCCAGGTCCGGCTCGATCCCGGTGGTGTCGCAGTCCATCAGGAGCCCGATGGTTCCCGTGGGTGCCAGCACCGAGGCCTGGGCGTTACGGGTGCCGTGGATCTCCCCGAGCTCGACCGCCTCGTCCCAGGACTCCTGGGCAGCGGAAAGCAGCTCGGGCGGCACGAGCTCCTCGTCGATGTTGGCCGCCTCGGCCCGGTGCATGCGCAACACCTGCAACATGGCCTCCGCGTCGTCGTGGTACCCGGCGAACGGCCCCATGCGCGCCGCCGTGCGCGCCGAGGTGGCATAGGCCCGGCCGGTGAGCAGAGCGGTGATCGCCGCCGCCCAGGCGCGACCCGCGTCGGAGTCGTAGGCCATGCCCTGGGCCATGAGCAGGGCGCCCAGGTTGGCGAAGCCGATGCCCAGCTGGCGGTAGCGACGGCTGTTCTCGGCGATCTTCGGCGTCGGGTAGTCGGCGTTGCCGACGAGGATCTCCTGAGCCGTGAAGACGACCTCGACCGCCGCAGAGAACCCGGCCACGTCGAAGCTGCCGTCGTCGTTCAGGAACCGCAGCAGGTTGATCGACGCCAGGTTGCACGCCGAGTTGTCGAGGTGCATGTACTCCGAGCACGGGTTGCTCCCGTTGATCCGGCCCGCCTTCGGCGTGGTGTGCCACCGGTTGATGGTGGTGTCGAACTGCATGCCGGGATCGGCGCACTCCCATGCTGCATGGGAAATCTGACGGAACAGGTCGCGGGCCCGTACCGTCTGGACCGGCTCGCCCGAGATGCGGGCGGTCAGCGCCCAGTCGGCGTCGTCCAGCACGGCCTGCATGAAGGCGTCGGTGACGCGCACCGAGTTGTTGGCGTTCTGGTACTGGATGGAGAACGAGTCGCTGCCGTCGAGGTCCATGTCGAACCCGGCGTCGCGCAGGACACGGGCCTTACGTTCCTCGAGCGCCTTGCACCAGACGAAGTCGGCGATATCGGGATGGTCGGCATCGAGGATGACCATCTTCGCCGCCCGGCGCGTCTTGCCTCCGGACTTGATGGTGCCGGCCGACGCGTCGGCGCCCCGCATGAAGGACACGGGCCCCGACGCCGTGCCTCCACCCTTCAGACGCTCGACCGACGCCCGGATCCTCGACAGGTTGACGCCGGCGCCCGAGCCGC
>JAJYAB010000315.1 GCA_021779775.1 Actinomycetes bacterium | reverse complement strand
GGGCCGCTTCCAGTGCAGCCTGCACGCCCTCCGTGACGAAGTGGAAGGTGGTCCCACCGGCCATCACGATCGACTCTCGTGGGTAGTGGGTCAGTACGAACACGGGCGCGTGGTAGGGGGGATCCAGCCCCCACCAGCCCTGCCAGTCGCCGGTCCACTCGCCGGTGATTGGGCCGAACATGTTCCGGCCCATGACGTAGGCGCCAGCGCCCACGATGGCGTCGAACGCATCGCGATTCTCTTCTGGGGTCTCGTTCATCCACCGGTAGAACGTGTCCTCCGGCAGATCACCGAACGGCTGCTCGCGGGTGACGTGGTGGCCTGCACCCACACCATTGAGAGTGATCGACATAGTGGCGACAACCGGCGACATAGGCGCTCCTGACTTGTTCGTCCCGCCTTGCGGGTGTGGCGATGGGGTCATGCGACCTGGGCTCACCCGATCGGCAGGGTCGCGTAGGCGGGGGTCAGCTCGTCCCAGCGCTGCTTCCACGAGGACGGCTGGTCGGCCAGCGAACGGCCGAGGTCTTCCAGGTGCGCTTGCCATCCGGCGCCGTGCAGGCGGATCTCGGCGAGGGGGATGCCGCGGTCTTCGACCACGAGGTGGGTCTGGTCACCGTCGGTCGTCAGCCAGGCTTCGATCTGCGTCTCGTCGTCGGTGCCCGGCAGCATCGTGACTAGGAGGTGGTGCGGTCGCTCGCAGGCCTCGATGCGTCCGGGACCCTCTGCGGAACTGGTGAAGGTGGCGTAGAAGGTGCCGCCGACCCGCAGGTCTCCGGAGACGTCCGCGATCCAGCGCGCCAGTCGCGCTGGGTTCGTGCACGCCTCCCAGAGGTCGTCGATGTCGGTGTCGTAGGAATCCTCGGCCCTGACCGTGCCGCGGTGCTGGTCGATGGGGTGCATGGTGGCGATGATCTTCATCGGTGACTCCTGTTCGCTTTCTGTCCGGCGACCTCGGTGTGCAGGGCGTCGAGGCGGTTGCGCCACAAGGCCCGGTAGTCCTCCAGCCAGGCGTCCAGCTCGGCCAGCGGCGCGGGGCGCAGGCTGTAGATCCGCCGCTGTGCCTCCTGGCGGACGTCGACCAGCCCAGCCCCGCGCAGTACCCGCAGATGCCGCGAGACACCCGGTCGGGCGATCGGAAGCGCAGCGGCGAGTTCGCCGGCCGTTGCCGGGTGTTCGCGGAGAATCTCCAGCACGGTGCGGCGGCTACCGTCGGCCAGGGCCTGCAACACAGCGTCCATCGCGAGGACCGTACCATATCGGTTACGTAGCTGCAAGGGTACGCAATGCGGAATCGCGACCACGTCCCGCCGAGCGGTGATGCCCCTATATGTCAGATCACGTCCCGCCGAGTGGTTCGGAATACGCAGGCAGGCCGCTGATGGCACGACCCGCCGGTTCACCGAGATCGTCGCGGGCGGCTCCAGGCACTGACCCACCACCAGACAGTAAATGCCGTCTGAAGGTCCTGGCGAGCCCGGAGGATCCTCGCCTCCGGGCTTCGCCGCTGTGAAGCAGTAGCGGCAGTCCTGCGATGAGGCTCAGAGTTGTCCTGAGGATAGGAACAGAGCTTCCGCTGCAGCCCGGTTGTGTACATCGACCACGAGGTGCTCGTACGGTGCCTTGCACTGGTAGATTGCAACCTCGCCCGGACTGTCGCCCTCGTAACGACCGGCATGGGTGAAGATGTCAGGCTTGTAGGTCAACAGCATTTTCTTGACGGCACCGACGTCACGGAGGCGAGTTGCTACGCGAAGCACATCAACCTCGTCGCGCCAGTCTCGCGTATACACGCAGACGATGTGATTGCGCCGTGGCCCCGCAGGGTCGTTAAGCCGACCCCAGTCGGTGCTGATCTTCGCCGAGATGCCGAGCGTCCCATCTTCGGTGGCGTCCCGAATCAGTCCCCAGTAGTGCTCGACGTATGGGCAGTCCATACGGATAAGCCACTTGCCAACCAGAAGTTGGCCCTGCTCTCGCCCATCGACGGGACTGTGGGCGTACACCCAGTAGTGACCATCCGGAGCAGAGCATGGATCCGTCGTCGACTGTAGCTCGCTGCGCTCGTCCGTGGCGGTGAGGCGAGACCGCGCGTTGTTGCGGTTCGCCGGTCGTTTGGCGGCAATCATGGCTCGATCGTAGGGCCCTGTTCGCGGCCCCGACCGAAGATGCCGTCACGACCAGGCCACGAGACGACACCTCAAGCCCCACCGGATTCGGGGCTCTCAAGATGTCTCGGAGCAGCCCGGCCGCAAGGCGGTCCGAGTTTGCGCTGCGCTCCTGTTCTCCCGGCCTCCGGCTTTCCTTGCCCCTGCGCTTCTGCTCCGCACCCTTTCGCGCCAATGAACCCGGAAGGGAGAGGTGTCGCAGCCATGACCTACACCGTTTCCGACATCGCCGAACTGTTCCGTCACCACCTCGTTCTGTCGATCGACGACGAGACCGCCGACGCCCTCCTCCGCCAACTCGTGTCCGAGATCGCCGGCATGGCGACGACCCCGCTGTGGCGCCGCGCCGAGTGGGTGTTCTGCGACCGCTGCGGCACGAGCATCGACACGATCCCCATCCATCCCGACGGCCACCACCACTGGGATGATGGCGACTTCCACCGTGTCGACTGCTGGGGGAAACTCGGTTAGCGCGACGCAGTGCGTGCCGATTCCGGTCAGAAGCCCGGGGGCATGCCCTCAGTTCCCCTGACACCGTGACCAGCCCCTATCGGGACACCTGCGACGCGTCGACTCGTTTAGCGAGAGCGCAAGGTGGAGGAAACTTCGCCTTGCAGCCAGTGGTGGTAACGGACACTTAGGACGGCGTCACCGTATGCGATGCCAGGAATCTAGGAGGCTACGGACCGATGGAATAACTGGCTCCCTCTACTTGACAACCCCCACAGGCAATCATATTGTTCATAGTGCAGGATGGCTGTCCGTATGACGGGCACTCTGGCGAGTGGGACTGGCGGGGGGGATCAAGTGTCGCGATCAGCGGTACAGGTTGTCTCACTGAAGTCGCTCCCCTCGACGGTGTGGTCGCCTCGGGCGGTTCGCCTGTGGTTCACCCGAAGTAGCGAATACCACAAGGAGGTAGGCGTCAATCCAGGGGTGGACCCAATGGTTGCCGTCGGTCGCCGGGCCACCATGGTCCGATCGGTCGGGGGATAACACGGCAGCAACTTCGAGATCGGA
>JAJYAB010000314.1 GCA_021779775.1 Actinomycetes bacterium | reverse complement strand
GTCGAACGACGGCGGGTTGGTCCCCGGCTTCCACTCGTCGGCCGGCCAGAACCGTGAGGAGTCCGGGGTGAGCACCTCGTCGCACAGCGCCAGGCGCCCGTCGATGAACCCCAGCTCGAATTTGGTGTCCGCAACCAGGATCCCGTGGCGCTCGCCGGCTTCCGCCGCCCGCCGGTAGGCCTCCAGGCACAGGTCGCGGGCCGCCACCGCGACGTCGTGGCCGACGAGTTCGACCGCCTCGGTGAACGAGATGTTCTCGTCGTGCCCTACCACCGCCTTGGTCGACGGGGTGAACAGGGGCTCGGGGAGCTGGTCGGCCAGGCGCAGGCCACCGGGCAGGGGGGTGCCGTGCAACGTGCCGGATCTCTGGTACTCCGTCCACCCGGAACCGGCCAGGTATCCCCGGACGATGCACTCCATCGGCAGCATGTCGGCACGGCGGACCAGCAGCGCCCGCCCGGCCAGGTCGCCGAGGTCGGCCAGCTCCTCGGGAAGCTCCGCCGGGTCGGCGCTGACCAGATGGCTCGGCGCCAGGTCAGCCAGCGTCTCCAACCAGTGCACCGTCATGGCAGTCAGCACCCGGCCCTTGTCGGGGATCGGCTCGGCCAGCACGACGTCGAACGCCGAGATGCGGTCCGAAGCCACCATCACCAGCTGGTCGTCGCCAGCCGAGTACAGCTCTCGGACCTTGCCCGAATGGAGGAGGGAAAGGGTCATGGCGCCAGGGTAGCGAGTGGGATCCGGCGGCGGACTCATTCGATCCCGGCCAGGGCGTCGACGAACCTCGTCACATGGCGCAGCGCCCGGTCGAGGCTGAAGGCTGCGTCGAGGGCGGTCGCCGGCAACGTCACCTCGGGGTCATGGTCGAGCACCGAACGAAACGGGCGCCGCTGGTCCCACGCGACGCGGGCGTCGCGCTGGACGATGCGGTAAGCCGTGTCGCGCTCCATGCCGTTGGCGACCAGTGCGAGCAGCACCGGTTGGCTGAACACCAGCCCGAGCGACCCGTCCACCAGGTTGGAGCGCATCCGGTCCTCGTGCACGACGAGGCCCTCGATCAGCCCGCTCGCCTTGCGGAGCACGTAATAGGCCAGCATGCAGGCATCAGGGAGGATCACCCGCTCCACCGAGCTGTGCGAGATGTCGCGCTCGTGCCAGAGCGCCACGTCCTCCAGACCGGCACCCAGGTAGCCCCGCAGTACCCGAGCCAGGCCGCTCAACCGCTCCGACAGGATCGGGTTCCGCTTGTGGGGCATGGCCGAGCTGCCCTTCTGGCCTGCCCCGAAACGCTCTTCAGCCTCGCCAACCTCGGTGCGGGCCAGGTGGCGGACCTCCGTGCCGATGGCCTCGACGGTGGCACCCACCGACGCACATGCCCACAGCAGCTCGGCGTGGCGGTCCCGGGCGATCACCTGGGTGGCGGGCACGGGCGTGAGCCCGAGCGACCGGCAGACGGCGGTCTCCACTGCCGGGTCGATGTTGGAGTACGTGCCGACGGCCCCGGAGAGCTTGCCGACGGCAACCCGATCTCGGGCCGCCCGGAGGCGTTGGCGGTCCCGGTCTGCCTGCAGGCACCACAGGGCCAGCTTCACCCCGAAGGTCGTCGGCTCCGCATGCATCCCGTGGGTGCGCCCCGCCATGGGGGTGGCGATGTGCTCCACGGCTCGGGCCTTCAGGGCAGCCACCAGACGGTCGGACGCCTGTACCAGCAGATCTGCCGCCCGGGCCAAGGTGGCGCAGAGCGCGGTGTCCACCACGTCCGACGACGTCAGGCCGTAGTGCACCCACCAGCCTTCGGGTGCCCCGACCGCCGCCTGCACCACGTCGACGAATGCCGCCACGTCATGGTCGGTGACCCGCTCACGCTCGTCGACTGCCGCCACGAACGCCGGCGTCACCTCCGGCGCCCGGGCACGGACCGCTGCCGCATCAGCTGCGGGGATGTGCCCAACCTCGGCCCACGCCTCGACGGCCAGGATCTCCACGTCGAGCCACAGGCGCATGCGGGCCTGGTCGGTGAAGAGGGCGGCCATCTCCGGCAGCGAGTAGCGGGGGATCATGAGGCTCCTTCGCCGGGCCGTGCAGCCGCGTGACGGCGGCCGGCGTCTGCGGCGATGTCGGTGCGGTAGTGCATGCCCGTCCACGAGACCAGGTCGGCACCCTGGTAGGCGAGCCCCCGAGCGTCGGCCACAGTGGGCCCCGTGGCGGTGATGCCGAGCACGCGGCCCCCGGCAGTGACCAGATGCTCGTCCTCGTCCAGCCGGGTGCCTGCATGGATGGCCGTCACCCCGGGAACAGCGGCAACAGCCGCCAGCCCGCCGATGGGATCACCCAGGCGGACGCTCGCCGGATAGCCCTCGGCCGCCAGCACGACGCACACGGCGGCGGACGGCGCTGTCCGAGGCTCGGTATGCAGGCGCCCCGACGCCGCCTCGGCCAGCAGCCCGGTGAGATCCTCCTCGAAGCGGGGAAGCACCACCTGCGTCTCCGGGTCCCCGAACCGTACGTTGTACTCGAGCACCTTCGGCCCGTCGTCGGTCAACATAAGCCCCGCGTAGAGCACGCCCCGGTAGTCGATCCCCCGCCGCCGCAGGGCGGCCAGCGTCGGCTCGATCGCCTCATCGAGCACCCGGTCGACGAGTTGGTCGGTGGCATCAGGAACTGGCGAAAAAGCTCCCATCCCCCCGGTGTTGGGGCCCTGGTCCCCGTCAGCCACCCGCTTGAAGTCCTGCGCCGGCGCCAAGGGAGCCACCCGGGTGCCGTCGGTGACCACCAGGAGCGAGCACTCCACGCCGGCCAACCCCTCTTCGACGATCACCCGTCGACCGGCATCACCGAACGACTGGCCAGCGAGCTTGGCGCGGATGTCATGCTCGGCTTCGGCACGGTCGGTCGTGACGAGCACACCCTTGCCGGCAGCCAGCCCGTCGGTCTTCACCACCCACGGACCGGGCAGGTCGTCGAGGAAGCGGACCTGGAATCCGAGCTTTAAGAGGTGCAATGTGAACAAGGAAACGACCACACGGGCCGCTGATTTTGCAGGCGTATCTGTCAGTCCCTGGCTGCGCAACGCGGGAATCGTGCTGGGCGCCAGCGCGCTGCTGGCCCTCTGCGCGCACATCTCCCTGCCGCTCTGGTTCACACCTGTTCCGCTCTCACTGCAGCCTTTCGGAGTTCTGCTGCTTGGCCTGCTGCTCACGCC
>JAJYAB010000017.1 GCA_021779775.1 Actinomycetes bacterium | reverse complement strand
CATCAAGGTCGGCATCTCCGAGATGGTGCAGGCCGCCGAGCAGCATCGTGCGGACGCCCTCGGGCTGAGCGGGCTCCTCGTCAAGTCGACCCTCATCATGCGCGAGAACCTGCAGGAGCTCAACGACCGCCGCTTGTCCGATCTGCCCGTGCTGCTCGGTGGGGCCGCCCTGACCCGTACGTACGTCGAGCGCGACCTGCGCCAGGTGTACGAGGGCCGGGTCTTCTACGGAAAAGATGCTTTCGAGGGCCTGCGCACCATGGACCGGCTGATCGAGCTGAAGCGCAACGGCCAGGACGACCCGGCCTTCGGTCGTGAGCTGGGAGGCCGGAAGCTGCCGCCGCGCCGCAGCGAGGAGGCAGCGGCCCGCGAGGCGGGCGGAGTCGCCAAGCCGGCCCGATCGCCAGAGGTCGTGTCGGACAATCCCGTGTTCCTGCCACCGTTCGTCGGGAGCCGGGTGGTCAAGGGGATCCCGCTCGACGACATCACCGCCTACATCAATAGGACCTCGCTGTTCCGCAACCAGTGGGGATATCGGCCCGAACCCGGCGAAGACGATGCTGGGTTCAAGGAGCGGATCAGCACGGTGCTGCGTGACGAGCTCGACAAGGCCAAAGCCAAGGATCTGCTGGTGCCCCAGGTGGTATACGGGTACTTTGCCGCCAATGCCGAAGGTGACGACCTGATCATCTGGTCGGACGCCGGGCGGACCGAGGAGCGAGCCCGCTTCGCATTTCCCAGGCAGTCCAAGGAGCCGTGGCTGTGCATCGCCGACTTCTTCCGCACCGTGGAGTCCGGCGAGGTGGACTATGCGGCGTTCAGCCTCGTGACCATGGGGTCTGCCGTGTCACAGGAGACGGCGCGGCTGTTCTCAGAGGACCGCTACGGCGAGTACCTGCATCTCCACGGCCTCGGGGTGGAGATGGCCGAAGCGTTGGCCGAGTACTGGCACCGTCGCATCCGCGAGGAATGGGGGTTCGCCGACGAAGACGGGCCCACCCTGGTCGGACTGTTCCGCCAGCAGTACCGGGGCAGTCGCTACTCGTGGGGGTACCCCGCGTGCCCCCGGTTGGAGGACAACGCCACCACCGCGGATCTGCTCGGATCCGAGCGGATCGGCGTCGAGGTGAGCGAAGGGTTCCAGCTGCACCCCGAGCAGTCGACGGTCGCCATCATCTGCCACCATCCCCGGGCGAAGTACTTCGTGGCCTGATCCCGACGCGCTGGACGAACCGGCTGATCAGGCGTCGAGCTCCACCAGGCGGCGGTCCGCCGTGTTCAGCCGTTCCGGACTGTCGGGACCAACCACCACGATGTCTTCGAGCCGCATCCCGAAGCAGCCGGGCAGGTAGATACCCGGCTCGATCGAGAACACGTGGCCTTGGAGCAGCACATCGGTGTTACCGGCCACGATGTAGGGGTCTTCGTGCTCGTCGATCCCGATCCCGTGACCCGTGCGATGGATGAACCACTGCCCGAGGCCCGCTTCGGCGATGACCCGGCGGCACGCCGTATCGACGTCTCCGGCAGCCACCCCGGCGCGTGCAGCCTCGAACCCGGCCTGCTGGGCGGCGTGCAGCACCGCGTAGTAGTCCAGGATCTGTGGATCCGGTCGCCCGACCACGACCGTCCGAGTGATGTCGGAGCAGTACCCGACGCCGGTGTGGTCGGCACCATCGTGGGCAGGTGCCAGGGTGCCACCGAAGTCGCAGACGACGACGTCGCCCGCTGCGATCGTCCGGGGGCCGGGCTCGTGATGCGGGCTGGCCCCGTTCGGACCGCTTCCGACGATGGCGAAGTTGACCCGCTGGTGCCCTTCGGCGACCAGCCGCCGGGCGATGTCGGCGGACACGTCTGCCTCGCTGCGTCCCAGGAGGGCAAGGTCGCCCGCCTGCAACTGGGCTGCCACCCGGTCGGCGGCGGCGGCGGCGGCACGGAGGGCCGCGAGCTCGTGGGCGTCTTTACGCGCTCGAAGCGGCCCGGTGACGACCGACACCGGCGACCAGGTCGCCGTGGCGAGCCGGTGCTGTAGCCCCAGGAGCGACACCGCCCACGCCCGGTCGGAGATGGCCACCGACAAGCCGGATCGCCCCCCGGCCTGGTCTGTCCGGCTGATCGAGGTGGCGGCCAGCTCGATCGGATCTTCTGTGTCCATCCAGGGCCGCACCGAGAACGCCCCGTGAGGATCGGGCACCCGGGCAGCTTCCAGAGCCGGCACCAGCAGCTCAGGCTCACCCTCGGCTGGCAGGACCAGGAGTGTGAGCCGCTCCAGAGGCATGGCGCGATATCCGGTCAGCCAGGGCAGGTCGGCACCATGCGACAGCAGCATGACATCGACCCCGATCTCCCTCATACGGTGGCGAACCTGCTCGAAACGGGGCGGGGCGGCCGTCATCAGGGACGGGCCAAAGCCGCGGGATTGTCCTGAGGGGCAGCTGCTCGCGGCGATGCCGGCAGCCCTGCAGGGACCGCGCCACCCCGGGCTGCCGAGCTCGCCGCCTCCCGCGCGTGGTAGCTCGACCGCGTCAGCGGCGAAGCCTGTACATGGGCGAACCCCATGGCCTCGCCGGCCAGGCGCAGCTGGTCGAACTGCTCGGGAGCCACCCAGCGGGCCACCGGCAGGTGGGCGGCAGTGGGCCGCAGGTACTGTCCCAGGGTGACGATGTCGACGCCGACGGCACGGAGGTCGGCCAGCGCACCGATCACTTCGGCGTCGGACTCCCCCAGCCCGACCATGAGCCCGGACTTCGTCGTCAGCCCAGCCGAGCTGGCCTGTGCCAGCACCGCCAGGCTCCGGGCGTAGCTGGCCGACGGGCGGACCGCCCGCTGCAGCCGCGCGACGGTCTCGAGGTTGTGGTTCAACACGTCCGGGCGGGCATCGAAGATCGTCTGCAGCGAAGATGCCACGCCCCGGCAGTCCGAGATGAGCACCTCGACCGACGTCGCCGGGCGGACGTGGCGGATGGCGGCGATCGTGGCGGCGAATGCCGCAGCGCCACCGTCGGCGAGATCGTCCCGGGCGACCGCCGTCACCACCGCGTGGGCCAATCCGAGCCGGTCGACGGCCCGGGCCACCCGAGCCGGCTCGCCAGGGTCCAGGGCCAGCGGTCGTCGGGTGTCGACCTGGCAGAACCCGCAGGCCCGGGTGCACCGCTCGCCGTTGATCATGAACGTGGCGGTGCCATCGGCCCAGCACTCGAAGATGTTGGGGCAGCCGGCTTCCTCGCACACCGTCACCAGGCCGAGGCCGCGCACAGTCCGGCGCAGCTCGAGGAACTCGTCCCCCATGGTCGTCGGCACCCGTAGCCACGGGGGCTTTCGGGACTGCAGCGCTATCCCCGCGTCGGGGTCGGTTCCGGCCTGGCGCAGGCGGATCCGCGTTCGCGCCCCACGGGGGGCGCCGGAAGCGATCATGCTCCGGTCGTCGGGGCGCCATCCCGCCCCCGAAACGACACCCTGACGCTCCACCGGGCGGCCCTCGGCCCAATGCGCCACTGCCCGGGCCGCCAGAGCGTCGACCACCTCCGCCATGGACACGTCGATCCCCTCGGCCGCCAGCGAGGTGACCGCCTTGTCCTCGATGCCGCAGGGAACGATCCGCGTGAACCACGACAGGTCGGGGTCGACGTTCAGCGCCAGCCCGTGCATGGTGCGTCCTCGAGCCACGCGGACGCCGACGGCGCAGAGCTTGCGCACCGACGGGGTACCCGCACCGACCCACACCCCCGGGAACCCGTCGAGTCGTCCGGCCACCAGACCCAGATCCGCCAGCGTGTCGATCACCACCTGCTCGACGATGCGGACGTAGCGGGGGATGGCTGCGGTTCCCATCGGCACCGACAAGATGGGGTAGACCACCAGCTGACCCGGACCGTGGTAGGTGACGTCGCCGCCCCGGTCGGTGCGCACCACGTCGACGCCTGCCGCCACATGGTCGAACAGGACGTGCGACATGTCGCCCCGCACACCCAGGGTGAGCACGTCGGGATGCTCGAGCATCAGCAGGTGGTCTGCCACACCGCGGTGCAGGGCTCCCTGCAGGACATGGGCTTCGCGGTACGGGACACGTCCCAGCCAACGAATCCGGAGCGTCGGCTCGACGGCCACGACCCTTACAGCTCGGCAGACCAGTCGTGGGTGGCGACAAGCTCGGCCACGCGCCGGACGAATGCCGCGGCGTATGCCCCGTCGACCGCCCGGTGGTCCCACGCCAGCGACAACAGGCCGACCGAGTGGATGCCGATCGCCTCGCTGCCGTCGGCCGCCGCCAGCACCACCGGCTTCCGCTTCACCCCGTCGGTGGACAAGATGGCAACCTGCGGCTGGTTGATGACCGGGAACGTCATCAGCGTCCCGAACGGACCGGGGTTGGTGATGGTGAAGGTCCCGCCGGCCAGGTTGTCCGGACCGAGCTTCTTGGTGCGCGCCCGCGTCGCCAGATCGTGGATCCGGCGCGCCAGCCCCCGGACGGTCAGCTCGTCGGAGTCATGGACAACCGGGGCGATCAGCCCTTCGAAAGCCAGGTCGACGGCGATGGCAAGGTGCACCCGATGATGCACCACCAGCGAGTCGTCTCCGACCGAAGCGTTCAGGTGCGGCCATTCGTGCAGCGCCTCGACGGCGGCCCTGGCGACGAACGGCAGGTAGGTGAGCGAGAATCCCTCCTCATCTCGGAACCGCTCACCCTGCGCGCTGCGCACCTGCTCGACCGGCTCGAAGTCCGCCTCGGCGACCACCAGGGCGTGCGGAGCGGTCGCCTTGGAGCGCACCATGTGCTCGGCCGTACGCCGTCTGATGTTCGTGAACGGCACGACCGTGTCGGCACCCGGGGCCGACCATGGCTGTGCCATTGCCGCCGGAGGCGCCTGTGCCATTGCCGCCGGAGTGCCGGACACAGCCGGTGCAGGGCCTCGCTCCCCCTGGGGCGAGGACCCTGCAGAGCCGCCGGCTCGGCGCTCATCGATCACCCGGAGGACGTCGCTGCGGGTGATCCTTCCCCCGACCCCGGTTCCCGGCACTTCCGAGGCATCGATGCCGTGCTCCTGGAGCAGCCGCCGGACCACCGGCGACAGGACCAGTCCGGTCGCCGACGCTGCGCCGGTTCCCGGGTGCTCCACCTCGGCCGGAGGTGCCGTCTCCACCACACCAGAAGGCGCAGCAGAGGGCACGGCGGCAGGCGGCGATGCGTCACCCGAGGCGGGGACTGGCTCCCCCGAGGCGGCTGCCGGACCCGGCGGCGATGCGTCACCCGAACCGTCTGCCGCATCGCCGATGACAGCCAGCACCACACCCACGTCGACGGTGTCGCCCTCCGGCACACGGATCTCCGTTAGCGTGCCGGCCGACGGTGCCGGAACCTCGGAGTCGACCTTGTCGGTCGACACCTCGAACAGCGGCTCGTCTCGCTCCACGGTGTCGCCGATCGCTTTCAACCACCGCGTGATCGTCCCTTCGGTAACGGTTTCTCCGAGCTGCGGCATGGTCACGTCAGCCAACGTGGAGACCCCTTCCGGTCAGGGCGAGCACCGTCTCGCCGAAGGCTTCCGACAGCGTCGGATGCGGCTGGATGAATTGGGCGACCTCGTCCGGGGTCGCTTCCCAGTTCACGGCCAGATACCCCTGGCCGAGCTGTTCGGTGACCCATGGCCCAGCCATGTGGACCCCCAGGATCCTGCCGCAGCGGCCATCGGGCATCCGCTCAGCAACGATCTTCACCAGCCCGTCGGTGTCACCGAGGATCCGTGCTCGGCTGTTGCCGCCGAACGGATCCTTCTGTACCACGATGTCGATGCCTGCCGCGTTCGCTGCCTCCTCCGTCAGCCCGGCGAACGCCACCTCGGGTTGGCAGTAGATGGCCCACGGCACCGTCGCATAGTTGACCGGGGCGACGGGCTCGCCGAGGATCGACCTGACCACCACGATGCCCTCGGCGAACCCGACGTGGGCGAGCTGGGGGGTGGCGACAACGTCGCCCACCGCCCACACCCCCGGCACGGTGGTCCGCTGGTACTGGTCGACGACGACGAAGCCTCGTTCGCTCACCTGGACGCCGGTCCCGCCCGCCAGGAGCCCATCGGTGAGCGGTCGGCGCCCGACGGCCACCACGACGGCGTCGACAGCCACCGATTGCCCGTCGCCGAACAGCACCGTCGTCCCGTTGTCAGCTCGGGGGCGGTGCCCGCTCACCTGGACGCCGGTGTGCACGACGATGCCCCGCTTGCGAAACGCCCGGCCAACGACGGCCACCACGTCGCCGTCGCAGCCCGGCAAGATCGTCGGAAGGGCCTCCAGCACGGTGACCTGGCTTCCGAGATCGGCGAACATGGAAGCGAACTCGCAGCCGATCGCCCCTCCGCCGATGACCGCCAGCGACGGCGGGAGCCGGTCGAGGTCGAGGACCTCATCGGAGGTGAGGATGGTTTGCCCGTCCACGTCGAACCCGGGGATCGTCCGGGGAACCGAGCCTGACGCCAGCACGATGTCGGTCGCCTGCAGCTCGGTCGACGTGCCGTCGGGCGCGTCGACGCGCACCGCGGATCCAGGCAGCAGCATGCCGGTCCCGGCGAACGTCGTGATCTTCCGGCCCTTCATCAGGCCGATCAGCCCTCTGTGGAGCTGGTCCACCACCTTCTGCTTACGGGCCTGGCTGACCGCGAAGTCCACCGTAGGCTGCTCCGACTGGATCCCGAACTCCTGGGCGCCCGACACGGTGCGGAACACGGCTGCCGTCTCGAGGAGCTCCTTGGCTGGGATGCAGCCCCGGTGCAGGCAGGTGCCGCCGACCTTGTCCTTCTCCACGACGGCCACCGACAGGCCTGCCGATGCACCGTAGAGGGCTGTCGCATACCCGCCCGGTCCTCCACCGATCACCACGACGTCGAACTCCGTGCCTTCGGGCGTCGTCACCACCTCCTGCTCGTCGCCGATCCCTGACCCAGACTAACGGCGCCGGCAGCGGACGCTACAGGGCGCCCGTCGGGTCACTTCGGCGGCATCCGGATGCCGCCGTCGAGCCGGATGACCTCTGCGTTGAGGTAGCTGTTCTGCGCGATATGGGCCACGAGCTCGCCGTAGTACTCGGCTTGGCCGAGCTTCTTCGGGAACAGGACCGACTGGCCGAGGATCTTGCGCTGCTCCTCGGGCATCAGCGCCAGCAGCGGGGTGTCGAAGAGGCCCGGTGCGATGGTGTTCACCCGGACACCCACCACCGACAGGTCGCGAGCAGCCGGAAGGGTCATGCCGACCACGGCAGCCTTCGACGCCGAGTAGGCGAGCTGCCCGATCTGGCCGTCGAACGCCGCCACCGACGCCGTGTTGACGATCACCCCGCGCTCGTTGTCGGCCAGCGCTTCCTGTTTCGCCATGGCCCCGGCGGCCCGGGTCATCACGTTGAAGGTGCCGACGACGTTCAGTTCTTGGATGAACTTGAAGGCACCCTGGTCGTGTGGCGAGTTGTCCTTGTTGATGACCCGACCGACCCATCCGGTTCCGGCGCAGTTCACCGCGATCCGCAGGTTGCCACCCTCGGCCGCCTGGTCGACCGCCCGCTGGCAGTCGTCGGGGTCGGTCACGTCACCACCGAAGGCGTTGGCGCCAGCGCCCAGCTCGGTGGCAAGCTGCTTCGCTCCCCCTTCGTTGCGGTCGAAGATCGTGCAACGAACGCCGAGGGACGTGAGCTTGCGGACGGTGGCTGCGCCGAGCCCAGAAGCCCCGCCGGTGACGATCGCTGAAGTGCCGTTCAGGTCCATGGCGCGCATGCTATGTGTCGCACCGTGGACGCGGCCAACTGGCTCCGTTCAGGTCCCGCCGGACGATCCCCGCTGGCGGTCGGCGGCCTCGGTGGCCAGCAGGTCGACGCGGTCGTTCATCGGATCGGCGGAGTGGCCCTTCACCCACTCGAAGCGGACAGGCCGGTCGGCGTGCAGCACCAACTCGAGCAGGGGCTCCCACAGGTCGCGGTTGGCCACTGGCTGGCCGGCGGCATTCCTCCAGCCCCGGCGCTTCCAGCCCTCGAACCAGCGGTTCCGGAAGCAATTGACGACATAGGTCGAGTCCGACACGACGAGAAGCGGACCGCTGAGCTCCTCCAGCGCCCGCAGGACAGCAGTCACCTCCATCCGTTGGTTCGTCGTGTACGGGTCGGCCCCGCTCGCATAGGCGCCCCCGGGAACGGCCCATGCCCAGCCCCCTGGGCCCGGGTTCCCCCGACAGGACCCGTCGGTGTACACCACCGTCTCGCCGGGCCGGGGACCGGGAGCACCACGAGCTGGCGGTCGGACCGGCGGACGGACCGGGATGTCGGACATGCCACGGACGGTTCGCGCGACGGCCACGACGACCAGCATGCCCGAGGGCGGCGATCGGCGCGAACCGGGCACGGAGCGAAGGGCAGGCTCGGTAGTGTCGACGCCGTGGACACACGACGGCGCCGCGGCAGCGGTAAGCCGGCCTCCGGCCCGGTCATCTCCGGCGCTGCCGGAGGATCCCGCCGGCACGAACCGGTCCCGCCGGCACGGCAGCGGTGATGACCGCTGCCGACAGGTCCCACCACAGCACCAGCCGCGCTCCGGTGCTGGCGGCCCTGACCGCCAACGTCGGGGTGGCCTCGGCCAAGCTGGTCGGGTTCTTGGTGACGGGATCGGGCGCCATGCTCGCCGAAGCGATCCATTCGGGCGCCGACACGGGGAACCAGCTGGTCCTGCTCGGATCCATGCGCCGCGCCGCCCGTCCGGCCGACGCCACCCACCCCTTCGGCTACACGACGTTCCGGTTCGCCGGTGCCTTCATGGTGGCGGTGGTCCTGTTCGGGCTCGGGGCGACGCTGTCGCTGGTCGACGGCATCGACAAGCTCCTCCACCCGACGCGGCTCGGCAGCCTCTCCGTCGACTTGGTCATCGTGGGAGTGGCCGTCGTGCTCGAGGCGCTGTCGCTGCGCTCGGCGGTCAACACGGCAGCAGGAGCACGCGGCGAGCAGCGGTGGTGGCCATTCCTGCGAGAGACCCGTCAGCCAGAGCTGGCAGTGCTGTTGGTGGAGGACACCTCGGCGCTGATCGGCCTGGCGCTGGCCGCCGTCGCCATCGGGCTGTCGGCGGCGACAGGCAGCCCCGTGTACGACGCCTGCGGCTCGGTGGGCATCGGGTTGGTGCTCGGCGTCAATTCGATGCTGCTCGGCCGCCAGATGCTGTCGCTGATGGTAGGCAAGTCTGCGTCCGAGGAGCAGGTGGCGACCATCGGCGAGCAGATGCTCGCCACCACAGGGATCACCCGGGTCGTCCACCTACGCACGGTGCACCTGGGTCCTGACGATCTGCTGATCGGAGCCAAGGTGGTGTTCGACCAGGGGATGTCGGCCGAAACGGCAGCCGAGGTGGTGGACCGGGCCGAGATGGCGATCCGCCGGGTCGTGCCGTCGGCCCGATGGATCTATGTCGAACCTGGCCGGCCTACGGAGCGATCAGGCCCCGGGGCCGCCACCGCGGGGAAGACTCCCAACAGGTCGGCGGCAGGCACGGGCCGTGAGAAGAGATAGCCCTGGGCGAAGTCACAGCTCAGGCGCTGGAGCTCGGCCAGCTGGCGCTCGGTCTCCACACCTTCGGCAATCACCTGCAGGCCGAGGGCATGGGCAAGCTTGATGACGGCCGACACGATCTCCGACCCTTCGAGGCTGACCCCGAGGCCGTCGACGAAGGTCTTGTCGACCTTCAGGATGTCGAGGGGAAAGCGCTGCAGGTAGCTGAGCGACGAGTAGCCGGTGCCGAAGTCGTCGATCGCCAACGTGACGCCGAGATCTTTGAGTGCCCGCAGGACCTGCAGCGCAGACGCGGCGTCGCTCATCAGGGCGCTCTCGGTGATCTCCAAGGTGAGATAGGCAGGCGACAACCCGCTCGCCGACAAGATGCTCTCCACGGTGGACACGATCTCCGGGTGGTCGATCTGGCGCGCCGACAAGTTCACCTCCACGGCGCCCGACGCCGGACCCGGTCGGTCCTGCCAGTGCTTGAGCTGCTGGCAGGCTTCCTGGAGCACCCAGGCGCCGATCGGGATGATGAGCCCGCTTTCCTCCGCCACGGGAATGAACCGGTTCGGTCCGACCAGCCCCTGTTCGGGATGGTCCCAGCGCAACAATGCCTCCACGGCGATAGGACGCTCGGCCGAGATGTCGACGACTGGTTGGTAGAAGAGGCGGAGCTCACACCGTTCGAGTGCCCGGTGGAGGGAGTGCTCGGTGGTCATGCGATCGAGCACCTTCACTCGCATGGCTTCGCCGAAGACCGCCATGGTGCCGCCGCCGCGCCGCTTGGCCTGGTACATGGCGGCATCGGCGTTCGACAGCAAGACGGTCGGCTCGTGCACCGCCCGGGTCGTGCAGGCGATCCCGATGCTGGCGGTGATGAACACCTCGGAGCCGGCGGCGACGATCGGCGACGCGAGGGCATGCAACGCCCGTGAGGCGAACGACACCGCCTTCTCCTCGTCATCGGATCCGTCGAAGAGGACCAGGAACTCGTCTCCGCCCAGGCGGGCGATCACCTCGGCGACGCCATCCGACTCGACCAGACGTCCGGCCACAGCCACCAGGACTTCGTCGCCGACCTCGTGCCCGAGTGCGTCGTTGATCGCCTTGAAACGATCGAGGTCGAGAACCAGCACCGCCACCATGCCTGGCATCGCCCTTCCTCTGGCGAGGGCATAGGCCAGGCGGTAGGTGAACAGCGTGCGGTTGGGAAGCCCCGTCAACGGGTCGTGGAGGTATGCGTGGGCGAGCGCCACCTCCGCGGCACGCTCTTCTGCCAGGTCGTGGAGCAGCACCCCGACGCCACGCTCCGATCCGGTTCCAGAGACGTACGCGAGGCTCGCCACGTGCAGCTCGTGCCCGTCGCGGTGGAGTAGGCGCAGCTCCCGTGGACGTGACGAGCCGGGGGGACCGCTGGATGCCTGCAGTCGCTGCAGCGCGTCCCAGAAGCGCCCGGTGAACCGAGGTGGCACGACGAGGTCGCTGATCGGCCTGCCGAGCGCTTCCTCGGTGGTCCATCCGAAGAGGCGCTCGGCCTGAGGGTTCCAGCCGGTGAGAACAGCATCGAGCCCGAACTCGACGAAGGCGTCGCGTGACAACGCCACGACATGGGAGAAGCGCTCGTCAGCAGCGGGTCCAGAACCCGGCGGTGGTTCCGGGACGGCTGAAATTCCTGGAGCAGCCTGTCGTTCCACGATGGCGTGGCCTTCCCCCTCGTCGTCCAGCCGGTAACGCCCCCTGGGCCCAGCGGGGGCCCGTACCAGATCCCGGTTCTAGGAGGCACCAAGCTACATCGCGCATTCTAACCACCTATACGAACTTTTCCACTACTGACAGTGCCTCCAGGGAGCAGTGCATCCGGGGTCGGGGAGGCTCCATGGTCGGGAGCCCGGCATCGCATGGTCAACATCACCGGCGTCCGAGCCCTGAACCGTGAGCCCGAGTCATTCCTTGCCCGGTTGGTGGGGAGGTTCCACCAGCTCCTGCTCCTCGCTCCGATGCCGACGGCGGCGGTGCACCCGGCTCGCCGTCACCACGCCGACGACGGCGACGGCCACCACGATCAGGGAGGTCGTCCCGATCGTCGAGGCGATCCGGGCATAGGAGTTGCCGACGGCAAACCCGATCAAGACGAAGGTAACTCCCCACGCGAAGGCGCCCAACGCATTGAACACCAAGAAGGTCCGGTAACGCATCCCACTCATCCCGGTGACTCCCGGAACCATGGCACGAGCCAGTGCAATCCAGCGCCCGAAGAAGACGGCAGCGCCACCGAAGCGAACGACCAGGTCTGTTGCCTTGGCAACCCCTGGGTTGTCGCGCAGGGGCCGCCGCCGCATGAGCCACGGCCCGATCCACTTCCCCACCTCGTAACCCACCGAGTCGCCCACCACGGCGGCGACCACCACCACCACCACCATGGTCACCAAGTTCACGTTGTGAAGCCCCGCCAGCGCGCCGCCGATCAACGCGGCTGTCTCTCCCGGCACGACGAAACCGAGCAGGAAACCGGCTTCGGCGAACACCAACAGCCCCACCACCAGGTAGACGACGGGGCCGTGCAGATGATGCAGCCAACGACCGACGCCACCGCTCAGGCTGGCGAGCACAGGCGCATGCAGGGTCACCTGGCGTTGACTGGCTGCCCCGACCGCAGCAGGCTCAACGGGAACGGGGCTTCCATGACACGCTGGTCCAGGTACGCCGGTGGCATGCGGGGCACAGCATGAAGTGGCGATAGCCCCGACCGGGCAAAGCGAAGGTGATCGGCAGCCGTAGGAGCAGCGACTGCAGGACGTCGACCGAGGAACGCTGCCCGCAGGCTCCACACACGATGTCCACCACACCCGTCAGGTCGCCCAGCGGCAGGCGGGGAACCCCGGCGAGCGCTCGGTCGGTCGCCACGTGCAACCCGGCAAGGAAGCCGGTGCGGTGGTGGCGGCGGTCGGCCCGGCGCCGAACCTGATGGCCCAGGGCACGACCTGCCAGACCAGCACGCCGCGGCGTCGTGTCGGCCTGCGAGAACAGCGCCCGCTTACCCAGCGGGTCGGGTGCAGCGACCATCTGGAACCCCTTCCGGCTCGATTAGGAGAGAACAGGCACAGCCTCAGCCTCGCCGCTCGCACTGCGGGGAGCCTGCGGGCATCAGCTGACTCGCGATGGCACGGTACGCCTCGGCACCAGCCGATCGTGGCGCATGCTGCAGGATGCAGCGACCCTGTGCCGGAGCCTCGGCAAACCGCACCGACTTCGGCACGGGGGGACCGAGCAGCGCGAGCCCATAGCGGTCCTGTACGTCGTTCAGCACGGAGCGCCCATGTCGGGGCCGCTCGTCGTACATGGTCGCGATCACCCCCAGCACCGTGAGCTCGGAATTGGCGAATGCCCGCACGTCGTCGATCGTCTCGAGGAGCTGCCCGACGCCGCGGTGGCTCAGCGCCTCGCACTGCAGCGGCACGAGGACGTCGTCCGCAGCCGTCAGCCCGTTAATGGTCAGCACCCCGAGCGACGGCGGGCAGTCGATCAACACGGTGTCATAGTCCGCGTTGACCGGGGCGAGCGCCCGAGCCAGGACATGCTCACGACCGGTACGGGCGAGCAGATGTACCTCGGACCCGGCCAGGTCGATGGTGGCCGGCACCACATCAAGCGTGCCGGCGTCTTCAACTGGGCACCGGACGTCGGCCACCTTCGCCTCGCGAACGAACACGTCATGCAACGACCGGCCAAGACTGTCGGGGTCGAACCCGAGCGAGTAGGTCAGGCATGCCTGCGGATCGAGGTCGACCAACAGGACCCGGAAGCCGAGCTCCGCCAAGGCGAACCCGAGCGCATGGACTGTCGTGGTCTTGGCGACACCCCCCTTCTGGTTGGCCACCGCCACCACCCGAGTCACGACATGCAGTCTACGTCCCGGCGACGTTGCATCCGATGGCAGTGTTCTTCGTGCCGCAGGGTGCTTGAGATCGGAA
>JAJYAB010000313.1 GCA_021779775.1 Actinomycetes bacterium | reverse complement strand
GTGGACGGGGCGACCAGGAGCACGGTCTCCACTCCGGCGTCGTCGGCCGCGCCACACCACGGTGCCGCCTCTTCGAGCGCAAGGTCTGGCACGATCGCGCCAGCCACCCCTGCGTCGGCGAGCGCAGCGGCGAACCGGCGCTCCCCCGCCCGGAACACGATGTTGTAGTAGGTCATGACGACGACCGGCACCCCCAGGTCGATCTGGCGGAGGCCGTCGAGCACTGCTGCTGGCGTCGTGCCGCGCGACAAGGCGGCGACCGACGCAGTCTGGATCGTCGGGCCGTCGATCATGGGATCGGAGAAGGGGATCCCGATCTCGACGGCATCGGCCCCTGCATCCGCCACTGCATGGACGACGTCGACCCAGTCGTCGACCATCCCTGCGGTCACATACGGGACCAACAGCTTCTGTCCGCTGTCGCGCACCCGGCGGAGATGGGCTTCGAGCCGCCCCGGCTCGTGCCCGGCGACCGGAGAAGGGGCACCTGCACGCGTCCGGCGGACGGGCCGAGGGGCGCCGGTCATCGCCACAGGTCGCGGACCTGGGCAACGTCCTTGTCGCCCCGGCCGGACAGTGTCACCAACACCGTGTCACCACGCGGGATGTCGTGGCCCGCCTGGCGCACGACCCAGGCCAGCGCATGTGCCGACTCCAGCGCGGGGATGATCCCCTCGGTCTGCGACAGGAGCCGGAAGGCATCGAGCACCTCCGCGTCGGCCGCTGTCTCGTACCGGGCTCGCCCCGATGTCGCCAGGTGGGCATGCTCGGGTCCGACCCCCGGATAGTCCAAACCGGCGGAAACCGAGTGCGCTTCGAGGATCTGGCCCACCTCGTCCTGCAAGAGGTACGACTTCATGCCATGGAGCACCCCGGGCACACCCCGGGTGATCGCTGCGCCACCGGCGGCCTCCACCCCGACCAGCCTGGCCGGCGTGTCGGCGAAACCGGCGAACGTTCCAGCAGCGTTCGAGCCCCCGCCTACGCATGCGACCACCCAGTCAGGGTCCGCACCCGCCAGCAGCTGTCGGCACTGCAGACGCGCCTCGTCACCGACGACGCGCTGCATCTCGCGCACCATCCAGGGGTACGGGTGTGGTCCCATCACCGATCCGAGGCAGTAGTGGGTCGTGCCGACACTGGCCACCCAGTCGCGCAGCGCTTCGTTGACGGCATCCTTCAGGGTGCGGCTGCCGGAGCGCACCGGACGCACCTCGGCCCCGAGCAGCTCCATGCGGAACACGTTGAGCTCCTGGCGCTCGACGTCCACCGCCCCCATGTACACCACGCACTCCAAGCCGAACAGGGCGGCGGCAGTAGCCGAAGCGACCCCGTGCTGCCCGGCTCCCGTCTCGGCGACCAGTCGACGCTTTCCCATCCGTGCGGCCAACAGGGTCTGACCGACGACGTTGTTGATCTTGTGCGATCCCGTGTGTGCCAGGTCCTCCCGCTTCAGCAGGAGGCGCACCCCGAGGCGCTCCGACAGCCGGCGACACTCGGTGACGGGGGTGGGCCGGCCCCCGAACTCGGCCAGGATCTGCGACAGCTCGGATCGGAAGCCTCCGTCCGCCCAGGCAGCGCGGAAGGCTTCGTCGAGCTCGTGACAGGCGGGAACCAGGGACTCGGGAACGAAGGTCCCGCCGAAACCGCCGAACCGGCCGTCGGACCCAGGCGGCCCCATCACGCCGCCCATCAGCGCTCCTGCTGCCAGTCGAACGGCGACTCCGTGTCCTCGCCAGGGCCGACGTCGACGACCACGGTGGTGCCTCCGGTGGGCGGATGGATGCCTTCGGGGACGCCGAGCTCCTCCGCTGCCTGGCGGGCCGCGATGACGAACGCTCGCACCAACCGGGGATCCTTGCGCCCGGGGCTCGACTCCACACCGCTCGCCACGTCGACGCCCATGGGACGCAGGTGGGCGATCGCATCGGCCACGTTGTCCGGTCGCAAGCCCCCGGAGATGACCAGCCTGGCCGGATCGACCACGCCCTCGGCGAGGCGCCAGTCGAAGACCTCGCCCGAGCCCGGCGATGCGGCATCGACCAGGACCGCCGCAGCACCGGTGGATGCCACCTGGCCGATCCCGTCGTGACCAGCCGGGAACGCCTTCACCACCCACGCAACGCGCGCCGCCACATAGGCGATGTCGTGGGGGCTCTCGTCGCCATGCAGCTGGGCTGCGCCGAGGCCAATCGTGTTCACGATATCCACCACCCGCTCGGGAGCCTCGTCGCGGAACACGCCGACGGTGAGGACCCCGCGGGGCAGCCGCTCGACGATGCGCTCCACGGCATGCCG
Source organism: Actinomycetes bacterium (assembly GCA_021779775.1). Lineage (GTDB taxonomy): Bacteria > Actinomycetota > Acidimicrobiia > Acidimicrobiales > UBA8190 > JAJYAB01. The sequence goes on along the minus strand of JAJYAB010000313.1, from coordinate 924 downwards.
CGACATCTGGCGGGGCGATGGCGCGAACACGAACCCGATGGCGTCGGCGCCCAACGCCACAGACAGCAACGCATCGGCTTCGGTGGTCACCCCGCAGATCTTCACCAGCATGCTCAGCCCTCCGCAACGCCGACGGCCGGAGCCCGCATTCCGAGCGGGTGCCCGGTAAGCGCCGCCACCGCAGCGCGTCGATCGGGCGACCGCACGAGCGACTCGCCCACGAGGACCGCCTGGTACCCGGCATCAGCCAGGCGCAGCGCGTCGCCGGCGGTGCCGATCCCGGACTCGGCTACGGCGATCACATCGTCGGGGATGCACCGCGCAACCCGGCAGGCACGGTCCCCATCCACGGCGAAGGTAGCCAGATCCCGTTGGTTGACGCCGATCATCCGGGCGCCGGCTGACAATGCCTGCGCCACCTCGTCCTCGTCGTGCGCCTCGACGAGCGCCGTCAGCTCGAGCCGCTCGGCAAGCTCGATCAGGTCCCGCAGCTCCTGGTCGGCCAGCACGGCGACGATCAGGAGCACGGCGTCGGCGCCCATGGTCCGAGCGTCACAGACGTCGGCGGGGCCCACGGTGAAGTCCTTGCGCAGGATAGGAATGTCGACCGCATTGCTGGCGGCCATCAGGTCGCTCGGGGAGCCGCCGAAGAATTCCTCGTCGGTCAGTACCGAGATGCACGCGGCGCCCCCCAATCGATAATCGCCGGCGACGGTGGCCGGGTCGAGCACAGGGTCGATGTCGCCTTTCGACGGTGATCGGCGCTTGATCTCGGCGATCACCGCCAACCCACGTGCTCGCGCCGCTGACGACACGGCAGCACCGAACGGCCGCACCGGTCCTCGGGCTGCCGCCTGCTCGACCAGCTCGTCGATATCACGCCGGTCGGCTGCAGCGCGCACCCGATGGGCGCCGACGATCGCG
>JAJYAB010000312.1 GCA_021779775.1 Actinomycetes bacterium | reverse complement strand
GGCTTGCCCGCCGTGTGCCGGCAGGGGAGACGGCCATGGACAGGCCCGAGGCCGCACCGTGTCGAACCAGGGTTTCGAGGTCGTCGCGCCGGAGCGGATCACCCCCGGTGAGCACGACGATCGGCCTCGGCGCCCCAAGCGCGGCCAGGTCGTCGAGCACCGAGCGGACCTCCTCGGTGCTGAGCTCCCCGGGGTCGGGGCCGGGCATTGCCTCGGCCCGGCAGTGCCGGCAGGCGAGGTCACAGGCCCGGGTCAGCTCGAAGAGGACGAGGAACGGGCGCCTCCCGACGTCGAAGCGAACGTGGCGCAGCTCTGGCACGGTTCCGAGCGCTGGAGTCAGGCCGCTCTGCCTGGCCTCGGTCATCGTGGCGAGTCTGGGCGATCAGCACCACATTGTCAACTAAAGAGATCGACGTAGATTGGATCACTGCGCTATTGCCGGGGTTGTGGTGTAACGTCCCCCCGTCTCCGTCCACAGAGACGTCCAGGTCCACCTGGCGCGTCAGGTGATCGATGCCGGCCCCTGCAGGAAGATCCCGTTGTGGATGAGGAAACCGCGCAGCCGGTTCCCGAGGGCGATGGCTTCGTGGCCGGCCAGCCCCTCGGTGGCGACGAAGGCGGTGATGGCCTCGTCGGTGGCACGTCGCCCGACGGCGCTGATGGCGGTGTCCCCCGACTTGGTGGCCCGCAGGCACTGCGCCACCAAGTCGTCGGGGCTCGTCCCCCGAAAGCTGCAGAAGCGTTGCAGCAGCTGGAGGGCGCGCCCGCGTTCGGCCGGGTCCCCGCCGCCGCCCGTCTGGTCCAGCCAACGCTGGACGGCGGGGGACCCGGCGAACTGGCCGAGGTCCACAGGTGGAGGCCCGTCCGATGCGCCTCCGGCCCCGTTGGCACCTCGGCTACCGGTCATTCGGGGAGTCCGTACATGCGCGACAACATCCGGACCTCCTGGGCGCGGTAGGGGAAGGGCCCCGGCGCCTGGATCATCCCTTCGCGCTTCAGGTGTTCGGTCACCTCGGCATCCTCCTCCCAGGGATGGCGGCAGTCACCCTCGAAGAAGATCTTCGACAGGGGGCGGCGCGGGCGCTGGCCGCCAGCCTCGGGCTCCTCTGCGGGGTAGCCGACGAGTTGCATCCAGACGGGGAGCCAGGTGTCGGGCACACCCAGCAACGGCTTGATCGCCTCGTTCGCCGTAAAGGCGTGCATGCAGGTACCGAGCCCCTGGTCCACGGCGGCGTTGATGGCGTTGCAGATGCCGATGCCGGTCTCCACCGCGCCCATGAAGATCACCGCGTTGGGGTCTTTCGATATCGGTTCGAGTACCTGCGGCCACAAGAAGTCGTCCACGTAGGCCTTCGACCAGCCGTGGGCAGCGGGGAGGGCGTGCTGCTCGACCAGCTCCTTCAGCCGGTCCTGGGCCCCAGCCACATATTCGAGGTCGATGTACCAGAAGATGTAGGTCGGCGCCAGGTCGAGGTCGGCTGTGGTGGTCGGGTTGCGCAAGGCGTCGCGGGTCTCGGCGTCGAGGTCGTCCCGATTGACTGCGATGGCCCGGAAGTAGTCGGCGTTCATCGAGCGCGAGGCTCGGTTGGCCGCCTCGAACATGACCTGGATCTTCTCCCGCTCGACTGGCTTCCAGGACTTGAAGAACCGGATGCTGCGCCTCGTCCCGACGACCCGGCTGAACTCCATGGTGGACTGCTCCCTGTCTCGTCGGCTGCTGTCTTGCCCAGCATGCTGCTGTACCGCTGTGCTTCTCTGCACGTATCTGTGCTTCTCTGCACGTATCTGTGCTTCTCTGCACGTATCTGTGCTTCTCTGCACGTATCTTGCCCTTGGCCGACCCCACCGCGCTCAGGTCGCCAGGATGGTGACGACGGTGGCTGCTGCGTCCGCACCGATGAAGCCGCCGCCGTTCTCGGCCAGCGCCAGCTTCGCCCCTTCGACCTGGCGGGCGCCGCATCGCCCCCTGAGCTGGTCGACGAGCTCGACGAGCTGGCCGCACCCCGTCGCGCCGATCGGGTGGCCCCGGGAGAGCAGGCCACCGCTCGGGTTCACCGGCACCCGCCCGCCGAGGGTCGTCGCTCCGGAGGCGAGGAGCCCAGGCCCGTTGCCGGGCAGGCAGAGGCCGAGCTCCTCGTAAAGTTGGAGCTCGGCGGTGGCCGCCGCGTCGTGGACCTCCAGGACGTCGAGGTCGTCCGGTCCGATCCCTGCCACCTCGTAGGCCCGTCGGGCGGCGCGCTGGGCGACGCTCGGCTCGTCCAGGGTCCGGTCACGGCCGGAGGCCAGCACCGAGGCGAGCACGCGTACCCCGTCCGCACCGATCCGGGTGGCGGCGTCGGGGGAGGCGAGCACGAGTGCCGCCGCGCCGTCGGCGATGGGGGAGCACATCAGGACCGTGAGCTGCCCGGCGACCACGCGGCTGGCGAGCACCTCGGGTACGGTCACGGGCTCCCGGTACTGGGCCTTGGGGTTCTGCGTCGCATGGCGGTGGTTCTTGACCGAGACCGCCGCCAGGTCTTCTCGGGTGCCGCCGCTGCTGGCCAGGTAGAGCTCGGTCATCTTGGCATAGACCTCCATGAACGGCGAGCTCTGGAGGTTGGTGTCGAGGGCGGGGGAGCTGCCCGTGCCGGCCTGGTCGTCCGTGCCGGCCTGGTTGTCCGGCGGTCGCCATCCGAGGAGCACAGCGCAGAGCAGATCCCGGGCGGCGGGGGCGTCTTCGAGGTCGATCGCCGTGCCGATGGCGGCGAACGATCGGACCTTGTCGGCGTGGGTGAGCTTCTCCGCTCCCACGGCCAGGGCGATCTCGGCCGACCCGCAGGCGACGGCCTGCCAGGCCACGTGGAAGGCGCTGGATGCCGAAGCGCATGCGTTCTCGACATTCACGATCGGTGAGCCGAGCAGGCCAGTGTGGTGGAGGGCAGACTGCCCGCGGATCATCTCCTGGCCCTGGAGGATCCCACCTGCCGCGTTGGCGAAGGCGGTGAACCCGACCGCTTCCGGCTCGACGCGTGCATCCGCCAGGGCCTCGCCGACGGCCTCCTCGGCGAGGGAGCGGACGCTGCGGTCGAAGAATTTGCCGAAGCGGGTCATGCCCGCCCCGATGACCATGACTTCACGCATGATGCTCCTCAGGGGTAGTGCCCGCTCCGCCGGCTGCCAGCCGGTCCCAGGTTCCCGGGGTGACCCCCCGCTCCCTGAGGTCGCCGTAGCGCACCCGCTGCGTTCCGG
>JAJYAB010000016.1 GCA_021779775.1 Actinomycetes bacterium | reverse complement strand
TCCGGGTCCCGCGAGAAGACGTGGGCGGTATCAGTCAGCACGACGTCGCAAGCCGCCGCCCGTGCCGTGCACCGCTCCCGGTGGGCGACGAGGGCGTCCACGGTTCCCACATCGAGCGCGATGCGCCGGGAGGCATGCGTCTTGGTGTCCTTCTCCAGAATCTCGCTGTGCTCCGCCTCGACAACGGACCGGGAGATGGTGACCGCCTTGCCGGGAATATCCAGGTCCGACCAGCGCAGCGCACATACCTCGCCCCGGCGAGCGCCGGTCGTTGCCGCAAGGAGGAGGAAGCATCCGAGGTCCGGGTCGTCTTCCGTCGCCGCCTCGATGAGTCGGATGACATCGTCGGGGCTTGGCGGGTCGAGTTGCGGCGTCTTCACTCGCGGTGGTGACGCCAGCGACGCAACGTTCGTCGATATCCATCCCCACCGAACGCCCTGATGAAGCGCTCGCCGCAGAACCGCGTGTGCCTGTCGCACCGTCGCGGGAGCGAGTGGCGTGCCGTTCAGCCCCCCCTTCTCCCGGAGCTGCGCGTAGAACCGGTCGAGCTGGGCGGTCCGAAGGCGGGCCAGTGGCACCTTGCCCAGCGTTGGGGTGATGTAGCTCCTGATGGTCCGCTCGTACCCGCGCACGGTCGATGGCGACAGGTCGTTGCGGGCGAGGTCGAGCCACTGGCGGATGAGATCACCGACCGTCGTGTCCTGGGCGGCGTGGCCACCCCCGGACACCTCCGTGGTGAACCGGGCGAGTGCCTCGTCAGCCTCGCGCTTGCCGCCCCGGAAGGTGCGGGTGAGGTACTTCTGGCGGTTGGTGATCGGATCGATCCCGACGTAGGCACGTAGCTCCCACGCGTTGCCCCGTCGGCGAAGGTGGCCCTTCATGGTGCCTCCCGGATGCCTCTGCTACTGGCTCTCCAGTAGCAGCTCCGGTGAAACAGTAGCATCCAGTAGCAAGCGCACCTGGTTTTCGATCTCCCGACGCGCTCTACAAGCTGTCTACTAGGTCTTTCCTGGTGGGCCGCCCGGGGCTCGAACCCGGCACCTTGGGATTAAAAGTCCCCTGCTCTACCTGATGAGCTAGCGGCCCGCGCCGCCTCCAGCCTACGACCCGTCAGGGGCCACCATGGCGGGCTCTCTCCGCACCTGGCGCCGTGCCACCGGCCTCCGAGCGGTCCCCGTCACCCGTCACCCGTCACCCGTCACCCGTCACCCGTCACCCGTCACCCGTCACCCGTCGGGTAGGACATCACCGTGGTTCCCTGAGCCAGTGCGTCCTCGCAGGCCTGCAGCCACCAGCGCCGGAATGCCTGCACGTCGGCACTGGCCGGGTTGGTCAGGAGCCGACCCTCGGCCGCCAAGCGGTCCACCTGGGCCAGCGCAGCGGTCAGGCGCCGTCCCTCGGCAACCGCCCGCTCGTCGACCGGCAGTCTCACGGAGAACGTATCCTGACCTGCCGCGCGCGCCAGTCTCGCCTCCGACCACACCGTGACCGAGCGTTCGTTCGCCCGGCGGAGCACGGCGGCGACCATACGGAACGGCGATGCCGACTCGGTCCATCTGCCTGGGCCCCCGATGATCTCTGCTTCACGCACGACTTCCTGCATGTGCGCGTAATTGGCGAGGACGACGTGGACGGGGACGTCGCGGAAGCGGACATGTACCGGCTCCGGTGGTGGCTGACTCCCTGCACCGGGCGGCCCCACACGGGGAAGCACGCTGCGCGCTACGCCTGTACGGCCGAGTCGCCGGCCCGGCCGTCTCTCCTCGCGGCTTGGCTCGTCACCGGTCCGCTGTTCTGCTGCTTCGCCGGCTGTTTCCCCTGGCGCCTGCAGCTCTCCGGGAGATCTGGCGTCATGCCCGGGTGGAGCTCCGAGCACGAACCACACGGCAGTGCCGACACCTTCCGCACGCTCCGTCGTTCCCCAGCGATCGGCGATCCGGCTCACCACGACCAGACCGCGCCCGGTGGTCTGTATCTCCTGCGACACGTCGCGCCGGCCCACGTCTTCGGCCAGCCGGCGGATCTCCTCGACCCGGTGGCTCGGCAGCGCCTGGGTGGAGCCATCATCGTGCACCTCCACCCGGAGCTCGTCCCCGATCAGCTCGGCGTGCACGGTCGCCAGGCTGTGCCCGTGGATGACGGCATTGGTCACCAGCTCGGAGACGCAGAGCGCCGCCGCCTCGGCCAGATCTGCCCGTCCCCAGCCAACGAGTGCAGCAGCTACCGCATGGCGGCTTCTTGCCACTGAAGCGGCTTCGGCAGGGAAGGTCCATTCGACGGCCGGTGGAGCACCACTTCCGGTGGCATCACCGGATGCCTGAAGCGGGTCGCCACGTTGGCCGCCTGCGGTGCTCGGGTCTGCGACACGTGTGGCGTGCCGGACGGCTAGCAGGGCCACGTCGTCTCGTCGGTCCTCGCCGGACACCGGGGTGAGGACCCGGTCGCACAGCGCGTCGGGGTCGGTATTGCCCTGGGCCAGGACGAGTAACCGCTGCATGCCGTCCGCGAGGGACAAGCCGACGTCCTCGACGAGCCCGTCGGTGTAGAAGAGCAGGGTGTCGCCCGCAGCGAGGTGCCCGCGCCATTCTTGGACGGCACCGGCCGGGGAGCCGAGGGGCGGTGCCGGTGCCACTGGCAAGAACGCAGCCGACGACTCGTTGACGATGACGGGCGGCGGGTGGCCCGCCGTGGCCACGCGGAGATCGCCCGTCGCCGGATCGAGGACGGCATGCACGACCGTGGCAATCCGGTCGAGGTCGAGCAGATCCCAGCTGCGGTACAACATCTTCACCAGTGACGCCGGACCGTCTGCCTGTCCGGTCAAGGCCCGGGCCACGCTGCGGAGCTGGCCCATGGCGGCAGCAGCGGCAAGGTCATGCCCGGCGACGTCGCCGACCGAGAGCGCGACCGCGCCGGAAGGAAGTCGCATCAGGTCGTAGAAGTCGCCACCCACTTCGGTCCCCTGGGTGCCGGGGAGGTACCGGACGGCTACCCGCAGATCGGGCAGTTCGGGCAGGCGTAAGGGGAGCAGGCTGGCCTGCAGGGTGCGGGCGACCTGGTGGTCGACCTCGTAGCGCTTGGCTTTGGCCACGACTTGCGCCACGCGGCTGGCGAAGTCTTCGGCCAGCAGTACGTCCGGCTCTTCGAAGTGGCGGCCGGAACCTGCTGACACCAAGGTGAGGCTGCCCAGCGTGGCGGATCCGTGCAGTAATGGGACGGACATGTAGCTGGTGAAGCCCAACGCCTTGAGCAGGGCGAAGTGCTCATTGTCGCGGCTGATGGCCCGCAGGAAGGTGTCGGACATGTCCGGAGCGAACGACGTACGGCGGTGCCGCATCACGTCGATGCTCGGATGGATGCCGCCCGGATCGGGCGGGTACCGGCGGCGCAGCTCGTCAGCCTGGGGCTGGCGTTGCGGGTCGGCATGACGAGCGGCCATGCGCTGGATCCCCTCGTCGGTGACGACGTCGACCAGGCACAGGTCGCCCAGGGTCGGCACGGCGACGGCGGCAAGCCGCTCGATCGTCTCGGCGAAGGTGGTGGCGCCGGCCAGGACGTCCGATGCCCGCAACAGGAACTGCTGGGCACGTTGAGCGGCCTGCAGCTGGTCCATGAGCGCCTGGTGCTCCGCCTCGGCTGCCCGCCGCTCGGTGTCGTCGCGCAGGAACCACACCCGCCCCAGGTAGTTGCCGTCGGAATCGTTGATCGGCGCGGCGTAGCCGACGATGGTGCGCCCGTCGAGGAGGGGAATGTCCAGGTGCTGCACCTCCTCCGGATGCTCGTGGCCCCATACCAGAGCGTCGAGGAAGGCGTCGGGGTCGACGATGCGGTGCGCTGACGCGAAGGCAGGCGACAGCGAGCCAATTTCGACGGATCCTGGGGCGATCCCCCATAGCTCGCAGAACCGCTGGTTGACGGCGAGCACACGCCGGTCCGGGGAGATGGCCAGGATCCCGTCGGCCGAGGCTTCCATCTGGGCGGTGAGCAGGGCTGCTCGTTGGCGCAACGAGTCTTCTGCCCGGACACGGTCGAGGAATTGGCCGAGCTGGCGTCCGATGCTCCAGAGGAGATCGAGCAGGCGCGGGTCGATGACCGCGGTCCTCCCCGAGAAGAACTCCACCACACCCACCACGCCATCCCGGCCGACCAGGGGGAAGGCCAGACCGCTGACAAGCCCGCAGGCCTGGGCTACCCCGGAGCGGGGGGAGTCCATGACCGCGACCGGATCGGCTCCCGCCGGGGCCAGCGCCACCGGGCGCCCCTGCTCCCAACAGGTTCCCGGGAGCCCCTGGCCGATCTTCAGGCGGAGCGCCAGGCTCGTCTTCTCGAACCGGCCGAGCGGAAGCTCGTCGGTCCGCCACACGTCGGCACATGACAACGTGCCGTCCCCATCGTCACACAGCCACAGTCCGGCGATGTCCCAGTCGAGCCTGGCGCACAGGGCCGGCAGCACTCCGGCGTAGGCACCGGCGACGTCGTCCGCGTGGCGGAGGCGGTTGGCCACGTCGATGCTGGCCTGCAGGTACTGGGCGAGGTCGACGGTGCGCTCGAGGGCCACCTGATCACGCGCGTCGCGCAGCGATGCCACGCAGACGAATGCTGCAGATCCCGGCTTGCCGACGGTGCCGAGGGTCAGCTCGACGTCGACCTCGCTGGCGTCGGCTCGGCGGGCGGCGACGCGCAAGGCGGGGCCACCGACGATCCGACCCGGTCCGCCGCTGCAAACCCGGGCGAACCCGACCTCGTGCGCGAAGCGGTGCCGTTCGGGCACGAGGTCCGTGATCTGCTGGCCGGTCAGCCCCCCTGCTGCGTAGCCGAGCAGATCGTCGGCCCGGCGGTTCGACAGCCGGATGCGGCCGTCAGGGCCGGCCACCACGACGCCGTCGGCCAGCTGGTCGAACAGCGCGGCGAGGTCGATACCCTCCAGCTCCGATGGACCGCCCGGTTCGGCCATGGCTGCACCGTAGTGGGGAACGCTTGTGCCGGCTCCGAGGCAGGCCCTGAAGACAGGTTCCCAACAGGCGCCCCACCCGACCAACAACCGCCCAATGTGGTAATATAACTACTGGCCGGGGTAATCATTGGGGAAACTCCCGACGATGCGAACTGGGTGAACCTCTTTGCACGGACTCCCGCAGCGGTGGCCCCGCTCCCCCGATCAACTTCCCCATCCCCGACTTCCCCATCCCCGACTTCCCCATCCCCGACTTCGCGGCGCCGGTCCCGGCGCAGCGCGCGGAGCCTGCTGTTGGTCCTGTCGCTCCTCGCCGTGCTGGCCACCGTGACATCGGCGGCACGTGCGCCGGCATCCGCACCGCTGGCCGCCCCCGTGCCGGTCACCAAGGCGACCCAGGGAACGCTGCCACCGTCGAACCCCCCGGCCAACATCCCACCGTCCCCCGACTTCTTCCAGAGCTGTACGGGCAGCCGGCCGGACAACTCGTCCGCCTGCGTCAACGCGTCGCTGGCGGCCATTGACAACGCCCGCGAGCAAGAGGGCCTGCCTGCCATGGTGCTGCCGTCGAACTGGGCGCAGCTCACCCCGCAGGAGCAGCTCTACGTGGCTACCAACCTCGAGCGCACGGTGCGTGGGCTGCCGCCGCTGACTGCCATGTCGTCGGTGCTCGGCCAGTCGGCTGCCGGCGGCGCCGCCGGAGGATACGACCCCACACCCCCCTCGGGGTTCCCGGCGAGCGAATGGGGCTCCAACTGGGGCGGGGCCATCGGCAACCCGCTCGAGACCGTCTACCTCTGGATGTACGACGACGGCCCCGGATCCTCCAACATCGACTGCCCCCAGGCCGGAGCGAGCGGATGCTGGGGACACCGCGACAACGTGCTGATCAACCTGCCGTGCCAGGACTGCGTCATGGGAACCGGCTTCGATGCCACTGGCTGGAACGGCTACCCGGCCTGGGCGGAGCTGCTCGTGGAGACCTCGGGCAGCCCTGCGGCCGACTTCACCTGGAGCCAGGTGACGTCGTACCTCCCGGGTGCCCCCAAGGGCTCTGGCATGGCAGCGCCGGCGGTGGGCATGGTGTCGACCCCTGACGGTGGCGGCTACTGGCTGGTGTCGTCTGACGGCGGCATCTACAGCTTCGGCGACGCCACCTTCTACGGCTCCATGGGCGGCCACCCCCTGTCTGCTCCTGTGGTGGCCATGGCCAGCACGCCCGACGGCCGGGGCTACTGGGAGGTGTCGTCCGACGGCGGCATCTTCGCCTTCGGCGACGCGGCCTTCGCCGGTTCGATGGGTGGCCAGTACCTGGCGCGCCCCATCGTCGGCATGGCCAGCACGCCCGACGGCCGGGGCTACTGGGAGGTGGCGTCCGACGGCGGCATCTTCGCCTTCGGCGACGCGGCCTTCGCCGGTTCGATGGGTGGCCAGTACCTGGCGCGCCCCATTGTCGGCATGGCCAGCACGCCCGGCGGCCAGGGGTACTGGGAGGTGGCGTCCGACGGCGGCATCTTCGCCTTCGGCGGAGCGCCGTTCTTCGGATCGACCGGGGGCATGGCACTCAACCGTCCGGTGGTCGGCATTTCGCCCACGTCCGACGGCCAGGGGTACTGGCTGACGGCGTCCGACGGCGGGATCTTCGCCTTCGGCAACGCGCCGTTCCACGGCTCCACCGGAGGCATGCACCTCGACGCCCCGGTGGTCGGCATGGCCGCCCCGTCGACGAGCGGGTACTGGCTCTCGGCGGCCGACGGCGGCATCTTCGCCTTCGACGTGCCGTTCCACGGGTCGATGGCATGAGCCCCCGGGCGCTGCACCCGGCGAGCGGGACGGGGGTCACCCCATGGCGCACGACGAGCCCGAGAGGTCGTCTTCCGGTCCCCAGCCTGGGGCGTCGCTCTCCGGCCAGAAATCTCCTGTAGCGGCATCCTGGTGATAGGGCACCGGCGGGGCCTTGCCGTCCGCCGCGTCCGCCGCCAGCGCGGTAACGGCGTCGAGGAGGGTGTCAACCTCGTGGAGCGAGGTTCCGGCGCTGCAGCTGGCCCGCACCGCCCCAGGTACCGACCGGTGGTCGCCACGGCGCACCTGATCCCGGAGCGCACCGTTCTGGGCCGCGGACAGCCCGAGCAGCCTGACCAGGTACGGATGGGCACAGAAGCATCCGTGCCGTACGGCGATACCCCACTCGGCGCTCAGTCGGGAAGCCACCAAGCCGTGGTGCATGCCATGCACCGTGAAGCTGGCGACGGCCAGGGTGCTGGCGTCGGTAGCCGGTCCGAGGAGCCGGACGCCGTCGATGGCCGCCAGGCCCCGGCGGAGCCGAGCGGCCAGCGCCTGCTCGTGGGCCACGATGGCCGGCCATCCAAGCGCTTGCAGGGTGTCCATGGCCGTATGGAGGGCGACGGCACCCACCACGTTGGGTGAACCGGCCTCCTCCCGCTCAGGCGGGCGGGTCCACCAGACCTCGTCGAGGTCCACGAGGTCGACGGCGCCTCCTCCGGCGAGGAACGGCTCCCCGTCGGCGAACGTCGACTCGGGCCCTACGAGCACACCGGCGCCGAACGGGGCGTACATCTTATGCCCGCTGAACGCCACGTAGTCCGCGTCGGCCGGCAGCTGCCGGTGCGGTGCCAGCTGGGCGGCGTCCACGAGGACAGGCACCGCTCTGGCATGGGCGGCTTCGATGATGGCCGCCAGCGGTGGCATCCATCCCGTGACGTTCGACGCACCCGTGACGGCCAGCAGCTTCGGCCGGGGCGTTGCCTCCAGCCCAGCGACGACATCCTCGACCCCGAACGTGCCGTCGGCGGTGCACGGCACGTACCGGCGGGTGGCCACACGGCCCCAGGGCAGCAGATTGGCGTGGTGCTCCACCACGGTGGTGAGCACGATGTCGTCGCTGGCGAGCCGCAACCGGAACGCCAGGTGGTTGATGGCTTCGGTGGTGTTGCGGCAGATGACGGCCACCGCGTCCGTTCGACCGGCGCCGCAGAAGCGCAATGCCGCGTGGCGTGCGGCCTCGTACATCGCGGTGGCCCGCCGCGACCGGATCCCTGCACCACGGTGGACGCTCGAGTACCACGGGAGGAGCTCGGTGACGGCATCGGCCACCGCCGGCAGGGGACGCGTCGAGGCCGCCGCATCGAGGTCGACGCAGGCTCGGGTGGTGCCGTCGAGGCAGGGGACCTGCAGGCCGTCGCCCACCAGGGGCACGGGCAGGGGTGGTCCAGAGCTTGGCTGACCCTGCGCTGGTTGCCGGCGATCCGCCAAGATGGCACCTCCTCCTCTGGCTCCTCTGGCTCCTCTGGCTCCTCTGCCGGCGAGTCTACGAGCGGGCGCCGGTCGCAGCTCCGGCCGGTACCATCGGATCGTGCGGTACGAGCGGGTCGACGACAGCCCAGACGTCGACGACAGCCCAGACGTCGACGCCCCAGACGTCGACGGGACCGAAGACACCGGGGTGCTGTCCCCGCTCGCCGAGCTCGACCGTGGCGAGGCGCTGCTGGCCGATGTGGAGCTGGCGCTCCGGCGCCTGGACGAAGGCACCTACGGTCGGTGCGAGGTCTGCCAGTGCCCGCTGGACGATGCGCAGCTCCGCCGGCAGCCGACCGCTCGGCACTGCTCCGACCACCTGCCGGCCCCCGCCTGAGCTCCTGGCCGCCGAAGCGTTTCGGTGCCCGGAGCCATGGCGGTGCCCGGAGCCATGGCGTGGCCGAGCTCCCGGCGATGTACGCTCTTGGCGATGACATGGCTCGACGCAACGCTTGAGCGGGTCTTTGCGCCGGGCTATCTCGACCGGCTCGAGGACTACTCGATCGAGGAGATCCGGGTGATGCGGGCGGAGTGCCAGTCGGCGGAGACTGCCGTGTCCTTCTTGCGTCGGGTCGCCAAGGGCCGGCTCGACATCATTCATGCGTCGCTCGACCGGCGCGAGGACGGCAGCACGCCGACCGATCTGACTGCGCTGGTCGAGGATCTGCCGGCGATCATTGCCGCCGGGCCCCCGCGGCCCGCGGGTCCGGGCCGTCTGGCGGTACAGATGGCGCCTGACATGGAGGCCGACGAGCTGACCGCCGAGCTCGACGCCATCCTCGACGCCGGCAAGATCGGTGAGCTGCCGACGATGCCCGTCGACACGTTACGCGCTGTCGCCGGTCAGCTGACCGCCGTGGAGAGCCGGATCTCCGACAGTCGCCGGGCACTCCACGAGCGCATCGACCGGTTGCAGGCAGAGATCGTCAACCGGTACAAGACCGGCAAGGCGTCGGTCGACGGCCTGCTTCCCTGACGTCGCCAGCGCTGGGTATCACCGTGACCAAGCGCTGGGTATCACCGTGACCAAGCCGCTGCCGGATCGCTGGCATGATCTGGGTGCCTTCATCCGCGAGCAGCGCAGCAGCTCGCGGATGTCGCTGCGGCGCCTGTCCGAGCTTGCCGGAATTTCCAACCCCTACCTCAGTCAGATCGAGCGAGGGCTGCGGCGGCCTTCGGCGGAGATCCTCCAGCAGATCGCCAGGGCGCTGCGCATCTCCGCCGAGACCCTCTATGTTCAGGCCGGGATCTTGGAACCCGACCATGGGCAGGGCGACCTGGCCCGGCACATCCTGGCTGACCGGTCGCTGGCCGAGGAGCAGAAGCAGACCCTCGTCCGGATCTATCTCTCTTTCCGCCACGAACGCGACCGGGCGGCCGGCGCGGGCGGACCAGCGGACGGTGAGATGCGGCCGGGGGAGTCGCATATACCACAGGAGTGACGGGGCTGCCTCGCCTGGCCTGACGGGCACGGTGGCCGGTTAGGCTCGACCGAGGTGCGACGCCTGGCCGTTATCTCGCTGCACACGTCTCCACTTGCCCAGCCGGGTACGGGCGATGGCGGAGGGATGAACGTCTACGTGCGCGAGCTGTCGACCGCACTGGCCCGCGCCGGCGTGGAATGCGACGTCTATACCCGGGCCTGGTCGGACGCCTTGCCGGCGACCGTGCCGGTCGAACCCGGGTTCCGGGTGCATCACGTGCCGGCTGGCCCGCTCGACCGGGTGGCCAAGGAGGAGCTTCCGTCCCTCGTCGACGAGTTCTCCGACAACGTGCTGCGGCTCATGGAGTCCGGGGCGGGTGTCGACCCGGCGGTGCACGCCACCACCGGGTTCGACGCGGTGCACGCCAATTACTGGCTCTCTGGTTTGTCCGGGCACCGGGTGAAGCACGAGCTCGACCTGCCGCTCGTGTCCACCTTCCACACCCTTGCCCGGGTGAAGGCCGAAGCGAGCCCGGAGGAGCAGTCGTGCGACGAGCCGCACCGCCGAGCCGAAGCCGAGGCAGAGGTGATGCGCTGCTCGGAGATCGTGCTCGCCTCGTGCACCGTGGAAGCGGAGCAGCTGGCCAGCCTGTATGGCACGGATCCTGGCCGGATCCGCGTCGTCGCACCAGGGGTCGACCACGCCTTCTTCGCTCCTGGAGACCGGTCGCAGGCACGTCAGGCGCTGGCGCTGCCGGCGAGGGGACCGGTGCTGCTCTTCGTCGGCCGGATCCAGCCGCTGAAGGGCGTCCATGTGGCCGTGCGCACGTTGGCGCTCCTCAGCGACACGCCCGACGCCACCCTGGTGGTCGTCGGCGGTCCCAGCGGTCCGCACGGCGGTTCGCATCTCGAAGACGTCGTGGCCCTGGTCGGTCGGCTCGGGCTCCGCCACCGCGTCCGGTTCGTCGACCCGCAGCCCCACGAGCTGCTGTCGACGTACTACCGGGCAGCTGACGTGTGCTTGGTACCGAGCCGGTCCGAGTCGTTCGGGCTGGTGGCGCTGGAGGCGGCGGCCTGTGGCACTCCGGTGGTAGCGGCGGCCGTTGGAGGCTTGACGACGCTGGTGGGGCACGAAGTGACAGGCCTGCTCGTCGACGAACCGCATCCGGAGGCCTTCGCCGAGGCGACGTCGACGCTGCTCGGCTGCTCGGAGCTGGCCGACCGCCTGGCTGCTGGCTCGGTAGAGGCAGCGAGGCACTACACCTGGGCGAGGGCAGCTGGGGTCCTGCGCGAGACGTACGAGGAGCTCGCGGTGCAACGGCTGGCCACCTGTCGGTGAGCGTGACCGGCACCGCCCGCGGTTGAGCGTCGCGTGCCCGTCGCCGACATTGCCGGTCCCGACGAGCATGCTCGATGCCGTGCCTGCATCGAGTCGTGGGCGTGCCAGCGCCTGGCGGAAGGCGGTGCCCTGGTAGCCGCCGACAGCCAGCCCGATGCCAGCCGCTGGTACCTGCGGCTGGCCGGGGAAGAGAAGGAATTCATCACGGTCTGGTTGACCATTCGGCAGCGGACGCTGCATCACGAGGCCCAGGTGATGCCGGCCCCGGAGACCAATCCGGGCGACACCTTCGAGTACCTGCTCCGCCGTAATGCCGATTTCCACCAGATGCGCTTCGCCCTCGGCCCAGAGGATGCCGTCTACCTGGTGGGTGAGGTGCCGCTGCGCCTGGTTGACGACGACGAGCTGGACCGCATCGTCGGGGCATCGTTCGCCTATGTCGACGAGGTGTTCCCGACGGCCATGAGCATCGGCTTCGCCGGCCAGTACCGCCGGCGCCGCCGCCGCTGAGTAGCCTGCGCCAGGTGGCGACACTGCAGGTCATCGGTGGGGGTCGGATGGGGGCGGCGCTCGTTGCCGGCCTGCTGGCCGGCGGCCACGACCGGTCCGATCTCCTCCTGGTCGAGGATGACGCGGAACGCCGCGCCGAGCTGCAGCAGATGTTTGCCGGGGTTGCTGTGCATGGCGAGCCGGGAGGTGCTTCCGGCACCGTGGTGGCCGTCAAGCCGAGCGACGGGGAGCCGGCCTGTCGGAAGTCGGCCTCCGCTGGGACCAGACGGTTGCTGTCGGTCATGGCCGGCGTCACGCTGACCACCCTCGAGTCGTGGGTCGGGCCCGACGTCGCGGTGGTGCGCTCGATGCCGAACACCCCCTCGTTGATCGGCGCCGGCGTGTCTGCCGTGTCTCCCGGGTCGCGAGCCGGTGAAGACGACCTCCGATGGGCCGAGGAGCTTCTCGCGAAGGTGGGGGTCGTCGTCCGCCTGCCCGAGGCGTCGCTCGACGCGGTCACCGGGCTCTCGGGGTCGGGCCCGGCATACGTCTTCCTGGTGGCCGAGGCCCTCATCGACGCCGGGGTGCTCGCCGGCCTGCCGCGGCCGGTCAGCCGTCTGCTCGCCCTGCACACGCTGGCCGGGACCGGCCGTCTCCTGGTCGAGTCGGGCGACGGCCCTGAGGCCTTGCGTGCCCAGGTCACCTCGCCCGGCGGCACCACGGCAGCAGGGCTGCGGGTGCTGGAGTCCCGTGCGGTGCGTGCAGCTTTTCTCGATGCCGTCATGGCGGCTACGGAGCGCTCGCGGGCTATGGGGGAGGAACCATAAACCTCGAACCCGGTCTTTTCTCATCGCCTCCGGTGGCGTACAGTCGCCACAGGGCGGAGAGGGGTGATCCCACTGGCACATGACGAGTTGAGCACGCCGCGGTACCTGACGGTCCGCGAGGTCGCCGGCACGCTCCGGGTCTCCAATATGACCGTGTACCGGCTGATCAACGCCGGCGAGCTGCCGGCGGTACGGATCGGGAAGTCGTTCCGGCTCCGCCAGGACGACGTCGACCGCTATCTGGCCTCCCGCTACACGCAGGCCGGCTGAGCACGCCGCCCGGGCGCTGATGGGAGCGCCGTCGGAGCAGCACCAGGTAGCCGTCGCGCCGGGCGTTGGGGATAGTGGCGTTGGGGATAGTGGAGACGTGCCCTTACGCGACCTTGGCGCCATCTTCCTGCTGACCGACTACGGGCTGAGTGACGAGTTCGTGGGTGTCGTGCACGCCGTGCTGGCCCACCAAGCGCCAGGCGCCCCCGTGATCGACCTCAGCCATGGGATTTCCCCAGGCGACGTGTGGGCCGGCGCACATGCGCTGCAGCGTTGCTCCCCGCATCTCGGTCCGGGCGTCGTGGTGGCGGTGGTCGATCCCGGTGTCGGCACCGGGCGCCGAGCGGTTGCGGTCGAGGTGGATGGCGCTGGCGGACCCCGCTGGCTGGTCGGCCCGGACAACGGGGTGCTCGACCTCGGCATCCGCTGCTTCGGCGGCGCTCGCCGGGCGTTCGTGCTCGGCTCCCCGCCCGCCGTGCCCCGGGCTCAGGGCGGCTCCAGCGGTAGGCCATGGGTGCCCACCACCTTCGCCACCACCTTCGACGGGCGGGACGTGTTCGCTCCGGCAGCTGCACGCCTGTGGTCCGGGATCGACGCCAGCGTTCTGGGTAGCCCGGTGCCTCCCGGCGACCTGATCGGGATGTCCGTCGTCCCGACGGTGGTGGCGGACCGGCGCATCGACACGGTCGTCACATGGGTCGACCGCTTTGGCAACGTGCAGCTCGCTGCAGAGCCTGACCATGTGGTGCAGGCCGCCTTCGGGCCAGGCCCGGTGCAGGTCGAGGCTGGTGGGCGCCACTGGACGGCCCGTCCGGTGCTCGGCTTCGCCGAGCTCGGCCCTGCCGAGCTCGGGTTGCTGGTGGATGCGAACGCCCGCCTGTCTCTTGTCACCGACCGCCGCTCGGCCGCGGCGGTCCTCGGCGTGCGGCAGGAGCAGGCTGTCGTCCTCTGGAGCCGGGCATG
>JAJYAB010000311.1 GCA_021779775.1 Actinomycetes bacterium | reverse complement strand
GCTGCGCTTTCGGCAGTCGCGGTCGTCACGTCACACGCCGCCGGGTCCGGGCTCGTGCTGATCGTCGGCTTCGCCGCCTACCTGGTAGGCCGCCAGCTCCTGTTCCCCATGCGGGCGGTCGCTCGCGTGACACGGAACGGTCGGATGGTGACGTTGGTTGTGGCCTCTGCCGTGCTCGCAACAGGCCTAGTCGTCATGTGGTCGGCGTGAACCCCGTCGCCTCGTCCGGTCGAGCACTGCGCCGCCGAGCAGGACGGCACCAACCAGGTCGACCAGCAGACCGGGCCACGACCCGAGCCGGTCGGCGACGGTCAAGGAGGTGCGAAGCGGTACCTCGGCGATCAGCTGCTCTGCGGTGAACAGTCCGGTCTGCCGGCGTACGGCGCCGTCCGGGGCGATGACCGCGCTGACTCCGACCGTCGAGATCTGGACCACCGCGCGGTTGTGCTCAGCCGCACGGAAACGCGACATCGCCAGCTGCTGAGCCGACTCCTGGGTTCGACCGAAGGACGCGTTGTTCGTCGGGACGATGATCGCCTCGCTGCCGGCCAGCACTGAGGAGCGGACGAGGTCGTCATACGCGACCTCGAAGCAGATCACCGTGGTGAGGGGCACCGAGCGGCCAAGTCGCGTGATCGGCACCTTGACCAGCGCCGTGCCGCGGCCGGCTGCCATGTCCGTGCCGACTTGGTCGACCGTGGGGGTCAGACGACGGAAGAACGACCGGTAAGGGATGTACTCCCCGAACGGCACCGGGTGCTGCTTGGTGTACGACGCCAGACTGCCTGCACCTGGCTCCCACACGATGTAGTCGTTGAACCTCCGTCGGACGTCGAACCGTTGGGTTCCGAGCAGGATCGGCGCCCGGGCCGCCTGCGCCGCGTCGTCCACGATTGCGGCGGCCACGGCGTCGGACCGTGGGTCGACGTCGGCGGCGCTCTCCGGCCACACCACCAGATCCAGCGCTTCAGGGGCTGCTGATTCGAGGAGCGCGCTGGTCCCGGCAGCATGGTTGGCCGTGACCTGCAGTGCGCGGCTGCGAAAGTCGAGCGGACCCGACGGCACGTTGCCCTGGACGGCCCCGATCTGGAGCGTGCCGGCTTCGGGTGTCACCTGCAGGGGCAGGAACCGGACCCCGGCCACCACGCCGAGCACACCGGCCAGCCCGAGGACGGCTTGCCGCCGTGGGCGACCGGTCCCGTGGAGCGTCGTCGCCATCAGCGCGCCGCTCATGACGACGACGACACTGACGAGCGCGGTTCCACCAAGGGGAGCGAGTCGCAGCAGGGGGCCGTCGGTCTGGGAGAACGCCAGGCCTCCCCACGGGAACCCCCCGAAAGGCCATCGGCCCCGGAGGCGTTCGATGGCGACCCATGTGACCGTCACGGCGAGGACCTGCCGGCCGCGTCGATGGTGCAGCCATCGGGCACGGCGCAACCAGACCCAGATGCCGCCGAAGGCCGAGACGAACGCGGCTTGACTGGCGGCGAGGGCGATCCAGCCGATCGGTTCACCGACGGCGGCGTCGGCCCACCACACGTGCAGCAGGAAGAATGTCAATCCGAAAGTCGCGCCCGTGACCAGGCCGGCCGGTATCGAGTCGTGACGCAGCGCCAGCAGCAGGACGGCGATGGCGACTGGCGCAGCCCACCACCACGACAAGCCTGGGAAGGCGGCCTCCAGAAGCGTGCCGCCGAGCGCCGCCAGAGCCGCCGACACCCAGGCGGCAGGGCCTCGCCCAGGGCGGCCCATGCGCGCTGGTTCGCGGGCACGGCCGACCGGACGTTCAGCGGCGATAGCCGAGGTCCACCTCACTGCGACCGGAACATACGCAAGGGCGCGGCCGCGTCGGGAAGTGCACGGACGTTCTCGCCGCGCGTGGTCGCCTGTGCTCTCGCCGCACGGCGTTGCCCCGCGACTGGACCCCCGTCAGCCTTCGAGCAGAACCCACAGGTGCGTTCACGCCCGGACTCGCCCCCGGGAGCCTTCGTCCTGCCGACGCCCGTGCCCCGTACAAGCTCGACGGCACTGTCAGTGTCAAGCTGCATGCCCTGACCTTTCGCCTCAAGCACGGACGGAGACCTCGGGTCATTCCAGGGCCCGTTCGATCAACGCAGCGTCGAGACCCGATGAAGATTCGACGCACTTGTGTCGGAAGGGCCGCCGGCCTCTGGCGCTTGGCTATCGGTACTCGCACTCTCGTTCTGTGCAGTCCGCCAACGGCGACGGACGCCAACGGCGAGGAGGACGCCATGTCCACTACGGGAACTCGTTCCGACGGGCGGAGCCTGGCAGGCAGCCATTGGCCGCGAACCGTTCTTCGTGTCGGCTTTGGCGTGGTCTGGCTCGTTGACGCAGTGATGAAGTGGTTGCCCGGGTTCCGCGCCGCGTACATGGACGCGGTCATGGGTGAAGGCGACGGTCAGCCCGGCTGGCTCGAGCCCTGGTTCCGGTTCTGGAGCGCGGTGCAGCACCCGCGCGTCACGGCCTTCGAGTACCTGGTTGCCGTCGTCGAGACCCTGATCGCCCTCGCGGTGATCCTCGGCTTTGCCCGCAAGCTCACCTACAGCGCCGCGATCGTCTTCAGCCTGCTGATCTGGGGCGTGGCCGAAGGCTTCGGCGGTCCGTACACCGCCGGCGCCGCCGACGTCGGCACGGCACTGATCTACGCCATAGTCTTCGCCGCCCTGCTGCTCTTCAGCTACTACGACGGACCCGCCCCGTGGAGCGTCGACCGCCTGCTCGAACGCAAGATCAGCTGGTGGCACCGCATCGCCGAGGTCGGTCGCCGCGCCTCGACAAGGGACTCCTCGCCGACGGATCCGGTGAACACCTCACAGGCTCACCAGACCATCGCAGCCTAGAAGTCGTGTCGCATCACGAGCTGGGGTCCGCTCCTGAAGGTGGGGTAGGACCGTCGGGACGGGATCACGCTCGGGTACCCGACGACGAGGTAGGTGCACTCGCCGCCGGGTACGCCGCTCACGCGACGTGGGTCGAGACCCGCACGGGCCGCGAGCCCGGTTCGCTGTCTGTCCAGGCCGACGCCAAGTGGCTGCTGACGCGACGACGCAAGAGGCGTCCGCGACCGATGCCACCGCCGAGGGCGCCGTGAAGGCGCGCCAGGTACGGAATGCGATCGGGCAGATGGCCCGGCGGGCGCCCAGGACCCGCAGGACTTCATCTCGCGCTTCGTGCTCGCGTCTGCGGCGCAGCGCACGCAGCGGCAGGCTCT
>JAJYAB010000015.1 GCA_021779775.1 Actinomycetes bacterium | reverse complement strand
GACGTCACGGTGGCCGTCGGGGGGGTCACGGTGGCCGTCGGGGGGGTCACGCTGGCCGTCGGGGGGGTCACGGTGGCCGTCGGGGGGGTCACGCTGGCCGTGGTGGGCGTCACCGTGGTCGTCGGGGGGGTCACGGTGATCGTCGTCGGCGGTGACGTCACGGTGGCCGTCGTCGGCGCCACCGGAGACGAGGGTGTCGCTGACGAAGCGTCTAGCACCGGCCCGGGCGTCGCCGACGCCTGCTGCGCCGGATGCCCACCACCTGCGCTGCTCGGCGGTGCGCCGAACCCCGACGACGCCTGTATGGGATGCTCGACCGATCTCGTCGACGACGCGATCTGGGCGGAACCGCCGGACAAGGCGAGTGGGATCAGGCCGCCGGCGACCAACACGGCGGCAGCCAACGCCCCGGCGGCTACCCGCCGGCGATGCAACGAAGCCTCTGGCATCTCGTCCGGCACGGTGTCGAGGACCTGCGCCTGCCCCAGGCGCTTCACGGCTATGCCCAAGAGATCGTCGGCGGCATACCCGTCGTCGGGGAAGAGACCGCCGCCCCATGAGAACGCCGGCGTACCCGCAACAGCGACAGCGTTGACATGTTCTGCCAGGTCCACCGGCCCGTCAGACGAGAGAACGATGCCGACCATCGCATGGTCGAGCCGGTAGATCTCCTGGCCTGATCGCCGGGTCGAGAGCAGCCGGGATTCGAGCTGACCGGCGATGTCGAGCGGTGAGGACGATCCGCTCCCCTCGTCAAGGCACCCTGCGGCGAGAACGGCGACGGCCACCGCCGCTCCCGCCGGATCGGCGGCCACGAGGGCCCTGTGAAGTGCGCCACGCAAGGTGCGCCATCGTGGTGACGCCGTGAACAGGGGGTCTCCTCGCGCAGCGCTGCCGTCCGCACGCCTAGCGGCAGGCTCGCCAGCCGCGGCACCAGCGTGGTCCGCCGGGTCGCTCACGGGGCCGACATCGAACCGCCAACCCACCACGAACCTCCCCCCGACTTCCCAGTTCACCAGTTAGACGTCGTCACAACCCATTGTGACGCCCTTGTCATCCACGGTCTTTCCAAATGTTGTGTAAATTTTAGTTGTGTAAATTTTACCGCATGACTGGTCCACGAACAAGGGGGCTCGTGGTGACGGAACGGCCGTGGCCCAACCGAGCTGCCGTCCTACGCCGTGGCCCGTCTGGCCAGGTCCTCCCACAGCGTCCCGACAGCCACGTCCAGCTCCTGCAGGTCCCCTTCATTGGGAACCACGACGTCGGCCAGCGCCAGCCGCGACACCCGGTCTACCTGTGCTGCCATCCGGGCCCGGGCATCGGCTTCGTCCATCCCCCGCACGTCCACCAGCCGCCGCAGCGCCAGCTCCGGTGGGCAGTCGACCACCACGACCACTCCGAGGGAGAGCACCTGCCGGTGCCCAGCCTGCAGCAGGGGGATGTCGAAGACCACGACGTGGTCGGTACCCGCCTCGGCGTTGCGCCGGGCAAGCATCTCGACACCGACCGCGGGATGGGTGATGGCGTTCAGATCCGCCAACGCCTGTGGGTCGGGAAAGGTGAGCGCCGCCAGGCCAGGCCGGTCGATGGTGCCGTCGCCGGCGACGATGCCCTCCCCGAACCGGTCGACCAGGGGCTGGTAGGCCGAACCGCCGGGGGCCACCACCTCCCGGGCCACCTGGTCGGCGTCGACCAGCACCGCTCCGCGGGCGACCAGCATCGCCGCCACCGTGGACTTCCCCGACCCGATCCCCCCGGTGAGCCCTACGGCGAGCACGTCACCCCCGACCCCGGTTCGCCACCGACGCCTGGCAGCCGCCGGGGAGATGACGGGGCCTGTCTCATCGGGGCCTGTCTCATCGGGGCCTGTCTCATCGGGGCCTGTCTCATCGGGGCCTGTCTCATCGGGGCCTGTCTCATCGGGGCCTGTCTCATCGCCACGCCAGGATAGGGCGCGCCGCTGGGACGGGCGGCGACGTCGGTACACTACGGGCGTCCGTCGGCCGGCGGGCGTCCACCGGCGGAAGCCGGGCCATGCCGGTCGAGCACCCGCTGCGCCAGGCGCGACCCTTCGGGGACGTCTGCACCACCGGAGCCCGAAGCGCGGCCCGAGCCTGAGGGGATGTGTTGGACGTCACGGCGGCGAGCCCAGAACCGACCGCCGCGCCCCTGGCCGAGGGCATGGGCGAACATGCCGGGCGCCGACCCCGTCGTGCGGTGGTGGAGCTGGCCGTATTCGCTGCGATCGCCTTCGTGCCGCAGCTCCTCTCCCAGCCGGGAGCGGTCCAAGCCGACACGAAGACCTACCTCTACCTGGACCCCGGTAGGTTCCTCCGCCAGTCGATGTCGATGTGGGACCCGTCGGTCGGCCTGGGCACGGTCACCCACCAGCAGATCGGCTACCTCTTCCCCATGGGCCCGTTCTTCTGGGCCCTGCACCACCTCGGGGTGGCCGTGTGGGTCGCCCAACGCCTGTGGGTCGGGGCCATCCTGCTGGCGGCCGCCGGCGGGGTGCTGTTCCTGGCGCGGACCGTGGATCTGCGGGGCCCGGGCCGGCAGGTCGCTGCTGCGGCGTTCATGCTCTCCCCGTACTTCCTGCAGTACGTGGGACGGATCTCCGTCATCCTCCTTCCGTGGGCCGGATTGCCGTGGATGGTCGCCTTGACGATCCGCTCCGTCCGACGAGGCGGCTGGCGGGACCCGGCGCTGTTCGCCCTCGTGGTCTTCTCCGTCAGCAGCACCAATGCGAGCTCGCTGCTCTACGTCGGGCTCGCCCCGGCGCTCTGGCTGCCCGTTGCCGTCGCCTCGGGCCAGGCGACCTGGCGCCAGGCGTGGGCGGCGGCGTGGCGCATCGGGCTGCTGTCGGTGCTCGTCTCCCTGTGGTGGATCGCCGGGCTCCAGATCGAAGGGGCCTACGGCATCGACGTCCTGAAGTACACCGAGACGGTCCCTGCGGTGAGCGGTCCCGCCTCGGCCGCCGAGGTGCTGCGCGGGCTGGGCTACTGGTACTACTACGGCGGTGACGCCTACGGCCCGTGGGCACCCACGCTCGGCCAGCTCACCCAGCAGCTGTGGACAGTGGGAGCCAGCTTCGCCGTACCCACCCTGGCGGTGGCAGGAGCCGTCCTCACCCGGTGGCGCCACCGCTCCTACTTCGTGCTGATCATGGTGGTCGGCGTCGTCCTGGCGGTGGGCAGCCACCCCTACAAGGCGCCATCGGCGGTCGGACGGATCCTGCGCGCCTTCTACACCCACAGCACCGTCGGCTTAGCCATGCGGTCCACCGACCGCGTGTCGCCGCTCGTGGTGCTGGCCACCGCCATGCTGCTCGGATCGGGCGTCACCGCCCTGTTCACGCGCTGGCCCCGGGTCGGCTGGGCAGCAGCCGGCGCGGCGGGCATCGCCGTGGTCGCTGCCAACCCGGCGGTCTGGAACGGCACCACGGTCGCCGACCACTTCCTGCAGCCGGCGACCCCGCCGCCAGCAGTCCGCCAAGCAGCGCACGCGTTGAACCACGAGAACCCAAGCAGCCGGGTCCTGGCCATCCCCGGCGAGAACTTCGCCCAGTACCGCTGGGGGGACACCGTCGACCCGGTGTGGCCGGCGCTCCTGTCGCCGGACCGGCCCTTCGTCACCCGGGAGCAGCAGGTGCTGGGCTCGGTGGCCACCGAAGACACGTTGATCGCCCTCGACCAGCCGATGCAGGAAGGCTCGCTCGTCCCGCGGGCCATCGCCCCGATGGCCCGCCTGATGTCGGCCGGCGACGTGCTCGTCCAGAACGACCTGGGTTTCGAACGCTACCTGCAACCCGAGCCGCAGGCGCTGTGGTCACAGCTGTCGCCCTCCCCCGCCGGGCTCGGTCCGGCGACCGGCTACGGCCCCCCGACGCCGAACATCCCCAAGCTGCCGTTCGTCGACGAGCAGGTCGTCGCCACGCCACCAGGGGCGCCGGTCCCGAGCCCCCTGGAGATCCTTGCCGTCCCGGGGACCCGTCCCCTCGTCCGGGCGGAGCCGGTTGGCCAGCCGGTGGTGGTCGACGGGGACGCCAGGGGCATCGCCGACCTCGCCGGCGCCGGGCTGCTCCCCGGCAACCCGACCATCCTCTATGCCGGCACGCTCGATCGGGCGCCGGCCCTGGCGCGGTCGGCCCTGGCGGCAGGAGCCGACCTGGTGGTCACCGACACCAACCGCAAGCAGCTGTTCCGCTGGAACACCCTGCCGGCCACCGCCGGAGCGACGCTCACCGCGAGGGCGCATCCGAATGACCCGAGCGCATCCCCGCTGGGTCTGTTCCCCGGGCAGCCGCCCAGTGCCCAGTCCGTCGCCGTGTACCACGGCGTCCGTTCGGTGACAGCCTCCTCCTACGGCGCCCCGAACAACTTCACCCCCGAGGACCGTGCGGTGGGCGCCATCGACGGCAACCCCACCACCGCATGGGAGACGTCGGGCAACTCCACGCCGGTCGGCCAGTGGTGGCAGGTGGTGACCATGTCGCCGGTCACTACCGGTCACGTGACGCTGCTGCAGCCGTCCTACGCCAACCCCGACCGGTGGATCACCAGCGCCACCTTGACGTTCGACGGGAGCCACCCGCTGCGCGTGCACCTCGGTACGAGCTCGCGAACCACGCCCGGCCAGACCGTCACGTTCCCGACCCGCCGGTTCTCGACGCTGCGGATCACCATCGACACCGTCAACCGTACCGGCCGTCCCCACAACAGCGGGTCGTCGGTCGGGTTCGCCGAGGTCGGGCTGGCCGGCATCACCGCCTCCGAGACGATCTCCATGCCGACCGACCTGCTGCGAGCGGCCGGTCCGGCGTCGCTGTCGCATCGCCTGACGATCGTCATGACACGGCGGCGTGTCCTGCCCGAGCCGCCGCGTTCGGACCCCGAGCCGACCCTGGATCGCAGCTTCGACCTGCCGACGGCGCGCACGTTCACGTTGACGGGCAGCGCAGCGGTCAACCCGCTCATCCCCGACGATGCCATCGACCGGCTGGTGGGCCGCCAGGGCAGTAACGGCCAGGGGGTCGTCGCCTACTCGAACGGCCGCCTGCCCGGCGACCTGCGGGCCGGGGCGTCGGCTGCCCTCGACGGCAACCCGGCGACCGTGTGGGAGCCCGGCATGGGAACCCCCAGTCCCGACGACTGGATCCAGGTCGACACTCCCCAGCCGGTACGCGTCGACCAGCTCCATCTGCAGGTGGTGGCCGACGGCTTTCACTCGGTGCCGACACATCTGACGGTGCGCGACGACTCGGGCAGCGTCGGCGTGGCCCTCCCCCCGATCGCCGACGGCAAGGTCAAGGGGAATATCGTGGCCGTCGACGTCCACTTCCCCGCGGTCACCGGGCGGCACCTGCGGGTGGTGTTCGACGGCTTCCGCATCGAGACCACCCGGAACTACTTCTCGCAGCGCCCGCTGGCGCTTCCGATCGGCATTGCCGAGCTGGGTGTGCCCGCAGTGCACGCCGGGGCCCTTCCCGTCCAGGTGCCGTCGCCGTGCCGCTCGGACCTGCTGCAGGTCGACGGCGTGCCGGTGTGGCTGCGCGTCACCGGATCGACAGCCGATGCGCTGGCCGGCACCCAGCTCGCGGTGTCGCTCTGCGGGCCGGACGCCTCGGGCATCACCCTCGGCCCCGGCCACCACACCGTCAGCTCCACCCTGGGCACCACCGGGTGCGCGACCGGCCCAGGCGGGCGCTGCGCCGGGTACGACATCAACCAGCTGGTCTTCGACTCGGCCCCCGGGGGCAGACCCGAACCTTCCGGCACCCCGCTCGGAACGGCCTCGCTGTCCCCGCCTGCGCCGGTGGTCACCGTGGTGTCGAGCTCAGCCACCTCCGAGCACCTGCGGATCTCCGGCGCCCGACCGAGAACCCCGTTCTGGCTGGTGCTCGGCCAGAGCCTCAACCGCGGGTGGCAGGCCACGACGGGCAACGGGTCCAACCTCGGGCCGCCGACCCTGGTCGACGGGTTCGCCAACGGTTGGCTGGTCCAGCCGTCCTCGCTTCGTGCTGGCGGTGCATCACCCGTCGCCGTCACGCTGCGGTGGACCCCGCAACGCCGGGTCGACATCGCGCTGCTCGTGTCGGCCCTTGCCGTGCTGGCCTGCCTGCTGCTCGCGATCGGAGGGCTCCGACGCCGGCGACGGCTGGCGGCTGGCGCGATGCCTGCGGATCGCCCGCTGCTCGCCGCCCCGTGGGCCGGCACGACTGCAGACGCCTGCCCCACGTCCTGGGCGGTCGCCGTGGCCGCCGCCGCGGGCGCAGGCCTCGCCGTAGCCGCGATCAGCCAGGTGGCGGCGGGTGCCGCGGTGACCGTCGGAGTGCTCGCCGCCCTGCTCGTGCCCCGTGGCCGGGTGATCCTGGCCGGCGGGGCAGTGGTCCTGGCCGCCGGGTTGGCGGTGGCGGTCCCCGTCCACCAGTGGCTGGTACCCGCCCCGCCGGACGGGGACTGGCCGAATGCCATGATGGCAGCGGGCTCAGCGGCCTGGATGGTCGTCAGCTTCGTGGCAGCTGACGTGCTCGTCGGGACCGTCGGCCGGCGATGGGGCCGCCGCCCGCGCTGACCAGGCGATCAGCGGGCTCGCGCCTCGACGGCCTGCACCAACGCGTCCAGCGTGCCGGCGGCCGTGGACTCCCAGGTGAGCCGGCGGGCCACGTCGAGGGCGCCCGCGCCGAGCCGGCGCCGGAGGGGCTCGTCGTCGAGCACCTTGCCGAGGGTGGCCGCCATGTCACCCGGGTAGTCGACCAGGAGCCCGCTGGCGCCGTCCTCCACCGCATCGAGGTGGCCGGCGATCTTCGTGACGACAGCCGGAGTCCCGCACGCCGCGGCCTCCGTGATGGTCATCCCCCAACCCTCGCGCAGCGACGTGCTGGCCAGCACCCAGGCGCTGCGGTAGATGTCCAGCAGCTCGGCGCCGCTCACCCGGCCCGGCAACCGCAGCCACTCGCTGGCGCCGGCAGCCCGGATGCGGGCTTCGAGCGCGGGACGCTCGTACCCGTCGCCGACGATGACCGCCACCAACCCCGGGTGATCGGCTCGCAGCGCCACCAGCGCATCGATCAACAGATCGAACCGCTTCACCGGCACGAGCCGCCCGACAGCCGCCACCTTCGGAACCGGCGAGCGCTGGTCCGGGCGGCCAGGGCGGAAGGACAGGCTCACCCCGGGCGGCACCACCTGGACCTGCTCGGCGGGAAGGCCGAGCAACGACACGATCTCGTCACGAGACGAGGGGGACAGGGTGACCACCCGGCTCCTGCGGTATAGGACAGGAGCGATCCGCCGCTCGACGAGATCACCCACCTGAGCCAGGGACCGGGGCAGGGCCATCTGCCACATCTCCGCATGGACATGGTGCAGGAACACGATGTGAGGACATCGAGCCCATATCGGCGACAGGAAGGGCATGCCGTTCCATATCTCCACCAAGCCGTCGCGGGCGCCGTCGCGCCGCATGAGCCCGCTGACCGCACTGCGGGGGAACACCATGTACCGCCCGGCCTTTCGCACGACGTGGTACCCGCGGCGCTCGGCGCGTACGGCGTGCCCGGCTGCGCACGACGTCCGCAGCGTGACGTCGATGCCGACCTCGGCCCATCGGGCGGCGATGTGGTCGGCGTGCAGCTCAGACCCTCCGGCCTCCGGATCGTCGAGATCGCGCCAGGCCAGCATCTGCACCCGGCGAAGTCCCACCTGCCGGGCCCGCTGCCCGACCTCCGCCAGCCCGAGCGTCGGGGCAGCCACGGGAGGTGAGGACCCGGCGCTGCCCACCTCCGCCAGCTCGTCGTAGTCCGGTGGCACGAGCACCTGGCTCAGCTCCCGGCGCTCGGACTGCTCCACTGCCCACTCCCTCCGTTCCCCACCGTTGCGGAAAGCGCGCGACGTTCGACGGTCAGGACCTGTGATCCGCGTAGCTTAGCGGTCGCGCCTGCGCACCAACATGAACGGGCGGTGCATGAGGAAGAACGCTGCACCGAGCACGGTGGCCAGGCATCCCTGCGCCAGGGCGTCGCCTCGTGCCGTGGCCGTCAGGGACCCATGGGCCTCGATCACCAGAACCACCATGAGCAGCGTCCCTGCCCCGAGCACCACCACCACCCATCGCCGCCCGGTGCCCAGGAGGTAGCTCGTCAGCACGACGGTCAAGCACAAGAACACCATGGCCACCACCAGCATGAGGAACGCCGGTGCCGAGGAGGCGTACCGGCTGCCGAAGAACACGGTGATGAAGCGGCCGGGTGCGACCGCCGCGCAGATCAAGAGCAGCGACGCCGGCGGCACCAGGACAGCGACCGCGTGGCCGAGCTGACGGAGCGCGTGCTCACCCCGATGGAACCGGATGGTGGCCTCGGGCAGCAGGTAGTTGGCAAAGGTCAAGGCCCAGAACACGAGGGCCTTGGCGGGCACCGAGACGGCGCCGTAGGGGCCCTTGTGCGCCGGCTGGCTGCTGCCCAGCACGATGACGTCGGCGTTCTGCAGCACTGCCAGCAGGGTCAGGCTTGCCAACGCCGTCAGGATGTCGGCAGCCAGGTCGCGCGTGGTGTGCACGGCGGCTGTGCCGGCGGCCTCGGCGATCACCAACCCGTCGGACGCCAGGGGCCGGTCGTCCGGCACGATGTGTGCCCCGCCGGAAGTGAGAGCTACGCCCCAGCGGGCATGGGCGGCGACCACCAGCTCGGCCACGAGCAGGCCGAGCGTTGCCCCTCCGAGACCCATGCCGGTGGCGGCGAGCCCAACCATGGCGGCCGTCCGGACCGATCCTTCGAGGACCAGGCTGACCGACAGGGTGCGGTAGGCCCGGCGGGCTTGCAGGAGCCCGCGGTCCGCCGCGACGAGCACCCACACGCCTGCCGCGGCGATGACCTCGACCAGCCCGGTGGCGTCGTGCAGGGAAAGCCATCCGACGAGCAGGCCGCGCAGCGCCCAGACGACCAAGGTCACGGCAACGACCGCCGTCGCCCCTCGACGGTGGATCCGGACGGTCCACGGAGCGACCCGGCACCCCTCACCGTGCAGCTCCCAGGCGGAGACTCGTCGGACGACACCGACCATCAGCGCGGTGCCGGGCATGGACAGCACGAAGAACATCGACAGCAGCTGCACCAGCGCGCCATACGCCGCTGATGCCAGAAGGCGGGCCAGCACGACGGTGCTGACGAGGCTGGCCAGGCTCGCGACTGCGCCCGCCACCACGATCGGCAACGCACCATGCGCACCCGTGGTGAAGCCCGGTGACCGGGGATCTGCCGGTGGATCTCCCGGCAGATCCCCGTCGGGAGGACGACCCGGCCGGCGGCCGCCGACACCAGAGCCGACACGGTCGACGGCCGGGTCGGGGCGGTTCTCCACAGGCATGGCGGTGGGCGCCGGCTGCGGCGGCCCGCCCGACGTCACCGGGGGTCGGTACCCGCTGCTCGCCGGGCGAGCACCGGAGCATCGCGTCCGGTGCCACGGGTTCCCGGCCTCAGCCCCCCACCCCCACCTGCCTCCTCGTGGTACTCCTCTTCCACGTTCACCGCCCAGATGTCGTGGGAGGACCCCGTCAGGATGTTCTCCGCCGTCAGCATCGCCGTGTACATGGAATGGTCTTGGTTGTTGTACTTGTGCATGCCGTTGCGTCCGATCGGGTGCACGTTCGGCGTCTCGGCGGCCAGCCAGCCCCGGATGATGTCCACCGCCTGGTGATAGGCATCGTCGTACACCGGGTACGCCTTCGGCATGCGGACGACGTAGCCGGTCTCGACGTCGGCTGCTGCCACCAAGCCGATGGCCGCCAGCTCGCGGCAGGCCAGGTCCACCAGGTCGTCATCGGGCATCACCCAGAGCTCGTCGCCCTCGAAGACGAAATATTCCAAGCCCAGGCATGTCTTCCCCTCCTTGACGAGGAAGGGCGACCACGCGCCGAAGTTCTGGATCCGCCCCACCTTCACGCCCGGATAGTGGATGTATATCCAGTTGTCGGGGAAGCCACGGTCGACCGGCACGACGAGAGCCACCGTGAGGAAGTCGCGGTAGGAGAGGCGGGCTGCCGCGTCGACGACCTCACCGGGCGCTGGTGGATCCATCACCTGCACCAACGTGCTCAGTGGCATGGAGGACACGAGCTCGCAGAGCGCTACCCGCTCGCGTGCATCCTCGGAACCTCGGCGGCGGACCGACACCGCCTCTGCCCCGGCGGGCCCCCGGTGGACGGCCACCACCTCCGTCTCCATGTCGACCGTGACGCCGTCGCCCTCGACGAGGTCGCGGCAGCGCTCCCACATCATGCCTGGACCGAGCTTCGGGTAGGCAAACTCCTCGATCAGGCTGGTGACCTGGCGTCCCCGGTCGTGGCGACGCCCGAGCAGGCGCGACCGCAGCGGCTCCCAGACGGCGCTGAAGAGGGACATCCCCTTGATCCGCTGCGCCCCCCAGTCTGCCGACAGCTCCGAAGCCGGCACCCCCCACACCTTTTCGTTGTAGGTCTTGAAGAAGTGGCGGTAGAGACGCCAGCCGTAATTGGTGACGATGTACCCTTCCAAGGTCGACTGGTCCTTCGGCGGTCGGACCCGCACCCACAGGTAGGACGCGACGCAACGCACGGCCTCGATGATGCCCAGGTTACGCAAGGCGTTCATCGGCCTGATGGGGTAGTCGAAGAACTTCCCCTCGTAGTAGATGCGGCTCATCCGCGGCCGGACCAGGAAGTCCTCCTCCGGCAGGATCTCGTGCCACAGGCGCTCTACCGGAGCCACCTTGGTGAAGAACCGATGACCCCCGATGTCGAACCGCCACCCGTCGCGCTCGACGGACCTGCTGATCCCGCCGACCACGTCGTCTGCTTCGAACACCCGGACGGCACGTGACGAATGGCGTAGCTGGTAGGCCGCCGTCAGCCCGGCCGGGCCCGCCCCCACGACCACCACCGGCGGACCGGCGCCACCCGGCGATGCCCCATTCTTCTCCACGGCTCTCCCGCTGTTCCGATCTCCGGCCGAAGGTTATCGGCTCGGTACAGGCATCCCACCAAGGCGACGGCCAACCCACCGCCCGGATGGGGCATTCCTACGGCACGTAGACGTTGCAGAACGCCAGCACCGCGTAGCCCACCAGGCCGGCGGCAGCCACGGTCAGGACGGTCCGCTCGACCCGCGCCGACGACGTCACCGTGGCACCGCCGAGCACCAGCGGGAACGCCGACAGGGCGTAGCGCTCGAACCCGTCCAGGTTCGACGCGGTGACAGCCACGGCCAGCACCGCGCCGGCGAACCAGGCGTACGATGCCGGCCACCGGCAAGCCACCACCAGCAGCAGGCCGGCGGCCAGCACCAGCCAGGGCAGGTGCAGCGCCTGGCTCAGGTGGCGTCCGTGGAAGAGCAGGGACAGGTCGTGCGCTGCGGTGACCAGGGGATCCGCCACCGCCCCCCGGTGGCGGCCCTGCTGCTGGATGGAGAACGGAGCGAACGCGTTGCCGTAGCGCCATCCCACCCACGCCAGGTATGCGCCACAGCCAGCGGGAGCTGCCAGCACAGCAGCCACAGGACCTCCACCTGGCCACCGGAGCCAGCCGTGTCGACGCGGAGCGTGGCTCGCCACTTCGATCAGGGCAGGCAGCGCGAGCACCACACCCAAGGGACGGGTCGCACCGGCCAACAGCCCGAACCCGGCAGCCCATCCCCAGCGCCGGTTCCGCAGCGCCAGGAACGTGGCGGCTCCGAAAGCGAGCAGTGTCCCCTCCGCGTACCCCATGACCAGGACGAACGCCGGCGGGGCCATGGCCAGCAACCACGTGGCGCGCCGGGCCAGGGAGGTGTCACCGGTCTCGCGCCGGGCCAGCTCCGCCACCAGGGCCATCCCGATCAGGGCGGAGACGTTGGCCACCACGACCAGGGCGAGCCCCACGCCGACACCCGGCAGCTCGGCGAGGCCCCGCGCCAGTAAGGGGACGACCGGGAAGAACCGCAGCGACGGATGTCCGGCGCCGCTGTAGCCTCCCCGGGCGATCGCCTCGTACCAGCCGGCGTCCCACCCGAGGAGCCCTTGGTGGGCCCGCCCGGCCGCCGCGCTCCCCAGGTTCCCCGTCGACGACAGCTCGCGAGCTACCGCCAGGGCGGCTCCTACGGCGATCCGAGCTGCCACGAACGGCATGGCGGCGGTGCGCAACGCCCACCATGGTGCCGGCGGGGCAGTCGACGGAGCGGCTGCGCTGCGGTCCCCGTCCATCTGGGCATGGTAGGCGCCGGCCGGCACGGACCCCGGCGAGCGCGAGGCCCGCAGCACAGCAGGTGGGCGGATGCCAAGCTTCCGGTGGCGGCTGGCGCCCCCCGAGGCTGACGGGCCCGCGTTCAGTCCTCGGTGACGGTCCCCGCAGCGTCCGCCGGACCGGCTGCCGCGTCGTCGACGGCTGCGGCCACCCCGGGTTCGACGCGCGGTGGCACCAGACCCTCCGCCACCCCGGGTTCGACGGGATCGGCCTCACCCGGCTGTTCGCCCGCCGAATAGTCGACCCAGGCCGCCTGGGCCTCGGTCTCCGGGGTGAACTCGGCGGCAGCGTAGTCGTACCCGATGTAGTTGCCCTGTTCGTCATACGCGTGCTCGCCGAACGCCTCGCGGTACTCCTCCGAGACCTCACCGCCTTCGGCCGCCTGCTTGATCGACAGGCTGATCCGCCGCCGCTGCAGGTCGATGTCGATGATCTTCACCCAGAGCTCCTCACCCGGGGTCACCACCTGCTCGGGCAGATCGACGTGGTGGGCGGCCATCTCCGATATGTGCACCAGCCCCTCGATGCCGTCTCCCACCTGCACGAAGGCTCCGAACGGCACCAGCTTCGTGATCCGGCCGTACACCAGCTCGCCCATCTGGTGAGAGTTGGCGAACTCCTGCCACGGGTCGGTCTGCGTCGCCTTCAACGACAAGCTGATCCGCTCCTTGTCCAGGTCGACATCGAGCACCTCGACGTCGACCTCGTCCCCCACCGCCACGACAGACGACGGGTGGTCGACGTGCTTCCACGACAGCTCGGACACATGGATCAACCCGTCCATGCCGCCGAGGTCGACGAACGCACCGAAGTTGACGACCGACGACACCACCCCGCGGCGTCGCTCGCCGGGCTTCAGGTTGACGAGGAACTCGCCACGCTGCTCCTTCTGCGTCTCCTCGAGCCATGCCCTTCGCGACAAGACGACGTTGTTCCGGTTCCGGTCGAGCTCGATGATCTTCGCCTCGATGCTCCGACCGACATACGGCTGCAGCTCACGGACCCTGCGGAGCTCGACCAGCGATGCCGGGAGGAAACCCCGGAGCCCGATGTCGACGATCAGCCCGCCCTTCACCACCTCGATGACCGGGCCGGTCACCACACCCCCGGAGTCCTTGATCTGCTCGATCGTGCCCCATGCCCGCTCGTACTGGGCGCGCTTCTTCGACAGGACCAGCCGGCCCTCTTTGTCCTCCTTCTGGAGGACAAGCGCCTCGATCCGCTCACCCAGCGTGACGATCTCCTCTGGGTGGACGTCGTTACGGATCGAAAGCTCGCGTGAGGGGATAACCCCTTCGGACTTGAAGCCGATGTCGAGGAGCACCTCGTCCTTGTCGATCTTCACGACCAAACCTTCGACGATGTCCCCGTCGTCGAATTCGACGATCGT
>JAJYAB010000310.1 GCA_021779775.1 Actinomycetes bacterium | reverse complement strand
CTGGTCCTGGTGGTGCTGTTCAGGCTGGAGCACCTGGCGTTCGGCTACGGGTCGGGTGACTTCCAGAGCCGGGTGGAGCGGGCGACGGCCGCCCGCCGGGTCGTGTCGCTGGTCGCCGCCGGAGCCGTCGGTGGTCCCGCGTGGTACCTGCTGCGACGCTGGACAAAGGGTCGCAAGTCGGAGGTGGACGAGGTCTTGTGGAACGGGGACGGGCGCCTGTCGTTCGTCCGGAGCCTCGGCACGTCGCTCATCTCCGAGGTGGTTATCGGCATGGGCGCGTCGATCGGCCGCGAGGCGGCTCCGAAGCTGATGGGCGGGGTGTCGGGCAGCGTCACGTCCGGCTGGCTCGGTCTGACCGAGGCCGAGCGTAAGCTGGTGGTGGCCTGCGGCGCGGGCGCCGGGCTGGCCGCCGTCTATAACGTGCCGCTCGGCGGGGCGCTGTTCACGGCCGAGGTGCTGATCGGCTCCATCGCCCTGCCGGTCGTGCTGCCGGCCGTCGCCTGCTCGTGGATCGCCACCATGGTGGCGTGGGTCTACCTGCCGCAGCACGCCACGTACCTCGACATCCCCACCTACCGGTTCTCGGCGTCGGTGCTGGTGTGCGCCTTGCTCGTCGGCCCGGTGATCGGCTTGCTGGCGTCGGGCTACATCCGCCTGATCGGCTGGGTGTCGCACCATCAGGTGAAAGGTGCCAAGGCCGCCGCCGCCCCGCTGCTGGCCTTCGGCGTGCTGGGCCTGGTGGGCATCGCCTACCCCGCCCTGTTCGGCAACGGCAAGGACATGGCCCACCGGGTGTTCCTCGGCCAGGGCACCCTGGCGGTGCTGCTCGCCCTGTTCCTGCTGAAGCCGCTGGTGACGGCGCTGTGCCTGGGCAGCGGGGCGTCCGGCGGGGTGTTCACGCCGTTCATGAGCACCGGAGCGGTGTTCGGCGCGGCGGTCGGCCTGCTGTGGAACATGGCGTGGCCGGGGTCGCCGGTCGGGGCGTTCGCCGTCATCGGAGCGGCAGCGATGATCGGGGCGTCCATGCAGGCACCCCTGGCCGGCCTGGTCCTGGTGCTCGAGCTGACCCACAGCGGGTTCCAGCTGATGGTGCCGATCATGGCGGCCACTGTCACCGCCACCTTGGTGGCCCGCTACGTCGACGGGTACTCGATCTACTCGGCCCGCCTGCCTTCGCCGTGACGCCGGGCCCCGGTCACCGGTTGGCCTGCCGGATCGGATCCGGCGAGCCGGCCGCACCAGGTCAGGACGGTGCCTTGCCTCGCATCGACTGGGCGGCGAACTGGACGGCGACGTCGTCGAGCGGCAGCACCAGATCCGGCTGGAGGTAGCGGTGGGCTTCTCCGGCCAGGCGCACGGCCGTGCCCCATGCGGTGAAGCCGATGGCATGGTGGGCGAACGACATGGGCCCCTCGCCGATCGTGACCGCCACGATGCCGGTGCCCCGGAGCGACAAGGCGGAGCGCTGCACCCGGTCCATCGCCAATGCTCGGGCCGAGTAGATGGCCTCGGTGGCGTTGGTCAGCTCGACGTTCTGACCTCTCTGGGACACCGCCGTGCCCACCGATCGCCGCGGGGCGTAGACGAAGCTGGCCCCGAAGGCCAGGCCCACCGGCTGCCAGCCGGCGTTGTGCAGCAGGGAGAAGTCACGGGCGCCTAGGTCGGAGATGAAGGGAGCGGCGCCCCGCCCGCCGGGTGTGGTCTGGCCGACGGGCCTCACCGCCGTGCCGACGAGCGAAGCGTCGACGTGGTGCTGGTGCACCTCGATGCGGACCTGCACGCCCACCACGCCGTGCCCCCCGGCCTTGGCGCACTCGTTGCCCATCCGCTCGGCTGCCGCCTGCACTGCCTGGTTATGGGCGTTGGACGCGGCGACGATCTCTCCCTGCCCCCAGTTCCAGACCCCCCACGGCACGGCGGTGACCGACACGCCGGTGACGAGGTCGACCGGTTCCCACCCGACGGAGTGCAGCAGCAGGGACTCGTCGATGGAGAGGTCCGAGGTGGCGCCGTTCCCGCCGTGGCCGGCCCCGGTGCTGTGCAGGGAGTCGACGGCGCGTCGCAGCTGGGCTCGCAGGTCCGGCGTCCCGCCGCCTGCCGGACCGCCGCCTGCCGGACCGCCGCCTGCCGGACCGCCGCCTGCCGGACGCTCGGTCACGACAGCCGTACCGTCGGCCGGGGGGCGGGCACCGGGCCGAGCGCCTCGAAGCGGCGGACTCGCGTGCCCCGCATCGTGCATTCGATGACGTGGCCGCCCTGGGCGGACTCGCTCCTGTGCGCGGCGAACCGGGCGCCGTGGAGGGTGTCGCCGCCCAGCTGCTGGCGGATGCTCTGGCGGGCCAGGCTGCGCACGGCGGCTTCGGCGCGCGTCACCTGGTCAACCTCACCGGCGGAGCCGGCGGAGCCGGTGGTCCACGAGTACGTCCCACCGCGCATGAGGTACTCCGTCACGCAGTTCGGCCACACGCCCACCGAGGCCATGGCGGCGGTGACCGACACCGGCGCCAGACCGGCTTCGAGCAGCTTGGCCAAGCGCTGCCCGGCGAGGTACGTCGTCCACGGCGCGGCGGACGGGGCGGGGGGAGGCCGGTCGTCGAGGGCGACGGCGGTCCCGGTGATGTGGAACTCCGTGACGTTCATGTCGGCGAGGTGGCGGGTGGTGTCGACGATGCCGATGACTCCGTGGGCCCCGGCCTCCTGCGCCTCCTCCACCATCCGGCGGTAGGAGGAGCCGAAACCTTCGGCCCAGGCCGCCTCCACCCACGACTGCTCGTAGTTCTGGCCCCAGCTGTGGTCCATCATGCCGTGGGGGCACGGCCAGGACTCCGCGTACCCCGCAGCGGCCCCGCCGCCGGCGAGGGCCATCCTCCCGGGCGATTGCCGGAACGCCGACATACCGGTGGACCAGCCCCACTGCATGACCGAGAACCCCTGCACCAGCGCCACGGGCCGCAGCCCCATCTGCAGGCAGGCGGCGAGCTCGGGGACGCTGAGCCCCGACGAGAAGGCGCCGGTCCCTAAGCGGCGATCTGCCGCCTCGGGGAGGTCGCTGCGGCTGTCGGGCATCAGTTGTCGAGGGAGATGATGGTCAGAGGCCGGGGCAGGGTGACCTCGTCCGAGCCCTTGGTCACCGCAGTCCCGAGCGACAGGAACTCGATGGTGTGCGACCCCCACTGGTGGGACTTCTCCTCCAGGCGCACGCCGACGATGCCGGTGGAGCCAAGCTGGTTGGCCTCGTCCTGCATGCGGGTCATGGCGAGCTCACGGGCCTCGTACAGCGCCTGGGTGAAGTTG
>JAJYAB010000309.1 GCA_021779775.1 Actinomycetes bacterium | reverse complement strand
ACGCGCAGGACGCCGGGCTCGCCATCGGGGTGCTCGGCCACGTCGAAGCGGTGCACCGTGACCGGGCGCGCCGACCGCTCGACCTCCACTCCGGCCCTCGCCAGCTCGTGCAGCCGGCGACCGCCCACCTTCACTGCCGACACCATCGGCGGGATCTGCTCGATCGGGCCGGTCAACCCGGCAGCCGCCGCCCGGACCGCATCCAGGTCGACCGACGACATATCCCACCGGCCAGTCACCTCGCCTGAAGCATCGAGCGTCGTGGTCGCCGTGCCGAGCACCACGTCCGCCTCGTAGGACTTGGGCAGCGCGGTGAGGAAGCGCAACATGCGGGTGAAGCGCCCGAGCCCGACCAGCAAGACCCCGGTGGCGTCTGGATCGAGCGTGCCGGCATGGCCCACCCGTCGCTGGCCAAAGAGCCGGCGGCAGCGCGCGACCACATCGTGCGAAGTCCAGTCCGGCTCCTTGTCGACGACGATCAGCCCGATGGGCCCGTCAGCGCGCCTAGCGGGCATCGGCCCCGGGGTCAAGCTCACCGGCTGGTCCAGCGGCCCGACGCAGCTGGCGCAGGATCTGCTCGACGTGCTCGCCACTGGCCACCGCCGGATCAGCGGTGAACACCAAATGCGGTGTCCGCTTCAGCCGCACCTCCCGCCCGATGGCCCCTTGCAGGCGGGGCCGCTCTTCGGCGAGGGCCGCCGCCATGTCATCGTCCAACGAGCTCAGGTACACCGTGGCGCTGCGCAGGTCGGGGGCAGTGTCCACTGCCGTGACGGTGGCCATCTCGAGCCGCTCGTCCGTCTCCGCCACCCGTTCCAGGCGTTCGGCGATGACCTCGCGCAGCACCCGGTTGACCCGAGCCGTACGGGGAAAATGGGAGCGATCCCTGCTGTCGTGGGGACGTGCAGCCACCGATCCTCCTCATGTTGCCGGCGCGCCACCGGGCGGATCGAGCCGCTCGGAGCGTGGGCTCCACCCGTCAGGTCCGGGGGATCTCACGTTCGTCGTAGGTCTCGATGATGTCGCCATCCTTCAGATCCTGGAAATCGGAGAGACCGATGCCGCACTCGAACCCGGTCTGGACCTCGCGGGCATCGTCCTTGAAGCGCCGCAGGGACTGGATCGACCCTTTCCAGATCACGACGCCTTCACGCAGGAACCGCACACGCGAGCCTCGCGTGATGACGCCGTTGCGCACGTAGCATCCGGCCACCACACCGACGCGGGGAACCCGGAACACGGCCCGCACCTCCGCCTCACCGGTCACGACCTCTTCGAGCTCCGGTGCCAGCATCCCCACCATGGCCGCCTCGAGCTCCTCGAGGAGCTTGTAGATCACCTCGTAGAGGCGGATCTCCACATCTCTGTCACCGGCCAGCTCACGGGCACGCCGGTCGGGACGGACGTTGAACCCGATGATGGTGGCGTTCGACGCCGCTGCCAGCTGAACGTCGTTCTCGGTGATCCCGCCGACACCGCGCAGCACGAAGCTGAGCCGAACGTCGTCGCGCTCGAGCTTGCGCAAGCTCTCCGTTATAGCCTCCAACGTCCCCTGGACATCCGCCTTCAGGACAAGGTTCAGCGTCGCCGCTTCCCCCCGTTGGATCTGTTCGAAGAGATCCTCCAGCTTCGCCCCGGGGGCCGTCGGGGACGGGGCATGACCAGCTACCCGGAACCGATGCTCGCGCGTCTCCCCGATGGTCCGAGCGGTGCTCTGGTCGGAGGTCACCCGGAATTCGTCACCAGCGCTCGGTGGCTCCGAGAACCCGAGCACCTGCACCGGTGTGGAGGGGGGTGCCTCCTTGACCTGGTCGCCACGGTCGTCGATCAGGGCTTTCACCTTGCCCCAGGCCGCCCCAGCCACCAATGCCTCACCTACCCGCAAGGTGCCGTTCTGCACGATGACGGTAGCCACAGGACCACGTCCAGGCTCCAGGTTCGCCTCGAGCACGACGCCGCGGGCTCGTCCCTCAGGGTTGGCGCGCAGCTCTTCCACCTCGGCGACCACGGCAATCTGCTCGAGGAGATCCTCGATGCCGAGCTCCTGCAGGGCCGACACCTCGACGACGATCGTGTCCCCTCCCCACGCCTCGGGCACCAACCCATGCTCCGACAACTGCTGGAGGACCCGGTTCGGATCCGCGTCGGCCCGGTCAATCTTGTTGAGCGCCACCACGATCGGCACGTCAGCCGCCTTGGCGTGGTCGATGGCCTCCACGGTCTGCGGCATGACGCCATCGTCGGCCGCCACCACGAGCACGACGACATCAGTGGCCTGGGCTCCGCGGGCGCGCATGGCGGTGAATGCCTCGTGGCCCGGCGTGTCGATGAAGGTTATGGCATGGCCGTTCCACTCGGCCTGATAGGCGCCAATGTGCTGGGTGATGCCACCTGCCTCGCCGGCCACGACGTTGGCCTGGCGGATCCGGTCGAGCAGCAGCGTCTTTCCGTGGTCCACATGGCCCATGACGGTGACCACCGGAGGCCGGGGGCGGAGGTCCTCCTCGTCCTCCTCCTCCTCGTCCTCGAAGTACTTCGCCTGCAGCTCGGCTTCCTTCTCCTCGCCAGGGTCGACGAGGCGAACCTGCGCGCCAAGCTCAGCGGAGAAGAGCTCGATCATGTCGTCGGTCAGCGACTGCGTGGCGGTCACCACCTCACCCTGCAAGAAGAGGAAACGGATGATGTCGCCAGCCGAGCGGTTGAGCTTGGGACCGAGCTCGCGCGGGGTGGAGCCCCGCTCCACGATGACCTCGACATCGGGGACCGGAGCATTCGAAGGCGTGTACGTAGTGAGCTGCGTCGGCTCGAGCTCTTCGAGGCTCCGGCGGCGTCGGCGCGGCCGGCGCTGCGGCGGGCGTCCACGCCCGCCAGGGCCCCCACGCAGCCCGGGCTGCGGCGACCCGCCGCCCGGGCGACCGCTGAACCCACCACTACCGCCGGGGCGACCGCTGAGCCCACCGCCGCCGGGGCGGGCACCGGAGCTCCCCGGGCGCGGCGGCGGCCCGCCAGGGCGCCCGGCAGGACTGCCAGGACGCTGAGCGCCAGCAGGCCCACCTGGGACACGGCGCCCCGGAGGGGGCGGGATCGGCCGGCCCGTGTGCGATCGCGGCGGTCCCCCGGGCGGCGGCGGGACCGGCCGGCCCGACGAGCCCGTCGGCGGACGAGGCGACTGGCTGACTGGCGGACCTTGCGCCACAGATGCGTCGGCGGCAGCCGGCGAAGGACCCGCAGCAGGCACCGCTGGTGCTGGTGCTGGTGCTGGTGCTGGTGCTGGTGCTGGTGCTGGTGCTGGTGCTGGTGCTGGTGCTG
>JAJYAB010000308.1 GCA_021779775.1 Actinomycetes bacterium | reverse complement strand
GGGGCTCGCGCCCTCGGCCGCCGCCTCTGCCGTCCGCTCGATGGGTTCTTCAGACGGGCGGAGACCGTGCGCCGCCGCTCCGGCGCGCTCGGCCAGATCTGCCGGAAGCAGCAGGACGGCGGCGCTCCCCGGGTTGGCTGCCCGCACGAGGGCCGCCGCGGCGCGGCGCACGGTGTCGGTGGCGACCGCCTCGACCGGACCGAACCCCAGGTAGACGATGGCGGGCCCGGCGCTCGTGGGGCGCTCCACCGTCTCACCGACCGAGGCCCGGAACCTGCGCCGGTGGGCCCAGCGCTCGTCGAGTTGGAGATCGACCACCGCAGCCATCGCATCGCCGGCCGCCGGGCGGGGGGCGCCACTGGAGGGGCGCGCCTGCGCCGGCAGCTCCGTCGGCATGCCGGCGGGCAGGGTCAGCTCACCCGCCTCGACGAGCACCGGCACGCCGACCACCTCCACGCCGAGACCAGCCAGGCTGGCCCAGTCCTGTGGACCGGTGCTGGTAGTGACGCGCATCGGCTGGGATGAAGCCATCGGTAAGGCGCTCCGTTCTCCGGTCGGATCAGCTCCGGGGGGCTTCCCGGCGAGGTGTACGGGTACGGCGGGCGGCAACACCAGCGCGGGCCAGCAGATGCTGCTCACCTTCTTGCCAGCGGGCCGCTGCCCATAAGAGATCGGACAGGCGGTTGAGGTAGGGGCCGACCTGGGAGCCTGGAGCCGGCGGCGCTGCGGCGACCAGCCGCTCGGCTCGACGGACGACCGTGCGGGCGACGTCGAGCGATGCGGCCAGCCTGGTCTCCCCCGGCACCACGAACTCGCTGGGCATGGCGAACCGTCCCGTCAGGTCGTCGATCCGGTCCTCGAGGGCGGCCACCATGGCAGCCGTCACCTCGGTGACGCCGCCGACCAGCTTCGATCGATTCTCCTGGGTGGTCGCCACCTCGGCCATCAACACCCACAGATCGCGCTCGATGCCCACCAGCAGATCGTCGAGCTCCGACCCCTGCCCGGCTTCCGCCCGCGCCACGCCGAGGGCGGCTTGGGCCTCGTCGACCGCGCCGTTCGCCTCGATGGGCGGGGCATGCTTGGCCACCCTGCCGCCGTAGAGGAGCCCGGTGGTCCCGTCGTCTCCTCTCCGGGTGTAGATCTCCACCACGCCGCGGATGCTACCTGGAAAGGCCGGCGTGACCCGCCGCTGTCCCCGGAGGGCCGCTGTCCCCGGAGAGGCCGATTAGCCTGAGCGGTCATGCCTGCAACGCCTTCCGGCTCCCCACACCCCGTCCTGGCGCACGATTCGCTCGCTATGGACGAGCGCGGCGCCGCCTACCTGCAGGCAGTGTCGGAGCGGGTCGTGATCTTCGACGGCGCGATGGGCACCACGTTGCAGCTGGCCGATCTGTCGGCCGACGACTTCGGGGGAGCGGCGCTCGAAGGGTGTAACGAGGCGCTGGTGCTCAGCCGCCCCGAGGTCGTCGCCCAGGTCCACCGCGCCTTCCTCGATGCCGGCGTCGACGTCGTCGAGACGGATGCGTTCGGCGCCTTCTCCGTGGTGCTGGCCGAGTACGGGCTGGCCGACCGGGTCGCCGAAATCAACGAGGCGGCCGCCCGCATCGCCCGCCAAGAGGCCGACATCGCCGCCGAACGTGACGGGCGGACGCGCTGGGTGGCGGGCAACCTCGGGCCCGGAACTCGGTTCCCGACCTTGGGCCAGATCGCCTACGTGCCGCTGCGCGACGCCTACCAGGAGCAGGCAGAGGCCCTGCTGCGCGGTGAGGTCGACCTGCTCGTGGTGGAGACGGTGTACGACCTCCTGCAGGCCAAGGCAGCCATCAACGGGTGCAAGCGGGCCATGGTGGCATCGGGCCGCCGCGTGCCCCTGCAGGTGCAGGTCACCATCGAGCTCACCGGCCGTATGCTGCCCGGAACGGAGGTCGGTGCCGCCGTCACCGCACTGGAACCGATGCGACCCGACGTGCTGGGGCTCAACTGCGCCACCGGGCCGGCCGAGATGGGCGAGGCGGTGCGCTACCTGGCACACCATGCCCGGATCCCGCTGGCCATCCAGCCCAACGCCGGGCTGCCGTCGGTGGTCGACGGCAAGATGCACTACGACCTGACGCCGGACCAGCTGGCGGACCACCTGGAGCGGTTCGTGACCGAGCTGGGCGTCACCGTCGTCGGCGGATGCTGCGGCACCACCCCCGATCATCTGCGGGCCGTGGTGCAACGCTGCCGTGGGCTGACGCCGGCTGCCCGCCGGCCGGTGTCGGAGCCCGGCGCATCGTCGATATACAGCCCGGTACCGTTCCACCAGGACACCTCGTTCCTGGTGGTCGGCGAGCGCACCAACGCCAACGGCTCGAAGCAATTCCGCGAGGCCATGCTGGCCGGTGACTGGGACACCACGGTGGCCATGGCCCGCGAACAGGTGCGCGAGGGCAGCCACGTCATCGACGTGTGCGTGGACTACACCGGCGCCGACGGCATCGCCGACATGACGGAGGTGGCCCGGCGCTTCGCCACCGACGCCAGCGTGCCGCTCATGATCGACTCGACCGAGGCGCCGGTGGTGGAGACCGCGCTCGAGCGCCTGGGCGGGCGGTCCATCCTCAACTCCGTCAACCTCGAGGAGGGCGACGAGCCCGGCGGCCGCCTCGACCGGTTCCTGACGCTGGCCCGTGAGCACGGGGCGGCGGTGGTGTGCACCTGCATCGACACCGAGGGCCAGGCCCGCACGGCCGAGTGGAAGGTCCGGGCCGCCCGGGCCATCCACGACATCGCCGTGGACCGCTACGGGCTCGCCCCCGAGGATCTGGTCTTCGACCCGTTGGTGCTGCCCCTGTCGACCGGCATGGAGGAGAGCCGCCGCGACGGCATCGAGACCATCGAGGGCATCCGCCGCATCAAGGCCGAGCTGCCCGGCGTCCACACCATCGTGGGCCTGTCCAACGTGTCGTTCGGCCTGGCCCCGGCGGCGCGCCACGCCCTCAACTCGATGTTCCTGCACGAGTGCGTGCAGGCCGGCCTCGACGCCGCCATCGTCCACGCGGCGCGCATCCTGCCGCTGTCGAAGATCGACGACGAGGTCAAGGAGGTCTGCCTCGATCTCATCTACGACCACCGCCGCCAGGGCTACGACCCGCTGGCCCGGCTGCTCGAGCTGTTCGAGGGGGTGTCGGCCGCCACCGTGGAGAAGGAGGACCGCTCGGGCTGGCCGGTCGAGGAGCGGCTGTCCAGCCGCATCGTGGACGGCGACCGGGTCGGGCTCGAAGACGACCTCGACGAGGCGCTGGCCGCCGGCCACCGGGCCCTCG
>JAJYAB010000307.1 GCA_021779775.1 Actinomycetes bacterium | reverse complement strand
CCGGCTGCATCCTGGCCCGCGCCCAGCCCGTCCGCTCCCAGGCCGCCCGCCCGCTTCGTCACGAAGACGGCGAACGGTCGGGCCTCCCCCCAAGCCGCATCGATCCGGTCGATGGCCGCGTTCACGACGTCGGCCACCGGCTGGTCGGCGGGGACCCGGGGCAGCCGATCGGCGCCCGGGCCGCGGAGGATCTCGGGGTCGGTGAACCCCACCGTGCCTAATAGATGGGCCCAGGTCTCGGGATGCCATGGGCGTCCCAGGGCGAGATCCGCGGCGACCGGGTCCGACGCCTCGTACCACGCCGAGGGGGTGGTCCCCACCACGACGACCGAGCCCCCAGGCGCC
This sequence comes from Actinomycetes bacterium, assembly GCA_021779775.1. Lineage (GTDB taxonomy): Bacteria > Actinomycetota > Acidimicrobiia > Acidimicrobiales > UBA8190 > JAJYAB01. The sequence goes on along the minus strand of JAJYAB010000307.1, from coordinate 2,977 downwards.
GCCGCCAGCTCGACGGCGCGGACCAGGCGCCGCCGCTCGGCATGCGTCATGCGATCGACGGAGCCGGACAGGACCACACCGGACAGCGTCTCGGTGCCGACCGCCTCGAGATGCCCGAGGACATCGTCGCGGCGCACATCGAGCCCGCCGGCCGCCGCAGAGTCCGCTGCCGAGGTGCCCGGGTCGATGCCGTAGGCGTCCACTGCCCCCGCCGCCAGCGCCTGCAGGAGACGGCCGGTGCCGCACTCGGCATGCAGGACTCGAGCACCAGCGCCCGATCCGGACCTGGTCCCGCGGGCCGCGTCACCTTCGTCGCCACGGCGCGACGGCGTGAAGCGGCGCACGATGTCGTCGACGAACGGGGTCACCATCGCATCGCCAGACGACTCGGCGGTCGTCGACTGGCCATCCGGCCAGGGCGGTGGCACCAGCAGCTCGAGATCGCGCTCGACGTCTTGGAGCCGTTCGTCGAGCAGGTGGAGGACCCGCATGGCCGACGACGAGAAGTGGTTCAGCTGGGTCACGACGTAGTTCATGAACCAAGCCTCGGCCTGCCAGAGCACGAACCGCACCGCTCCCTTGGCCGTGCGGCGTGAGCCGATCGGCACCTTCACGTCGAAGTAGGCGGAGCGGTCAGCCAGCTTCAGCGCCTCGGTGAAGTGGTCGTCTGCGGTGCCGGTCGGCGTGAAGCGGGCGAACAGCTCGTCGAGCTTGCGTTCGAAGCTCGGGGGGAAGTCCCCGGCTGCACGACGCCGGCGCACCTCCTCGTCGATGTCGCGCCGGACCTGTGCGAGGTACTCCTCGCCGTCGCCCCCCGCCTCGGCCGCAGTCCCCGCCTCGGGCGCATGCCCAGCCTCGTGGGCGTCGTCGTCCATGGTCACGTGCCTCCCGTTCGGCATCCGGCGTTGCTCCCGTGGCCCGATGGACGCCGGCACGCGCCTCCGCTCACGCGTGCGTACCGGCGCGGATATCGGCGTGCAGGGCGAGCGCCACCGACCCGGTGGCCAAGCCCGGGTTCATGACCTCGAACCTGGCCGCCTGCTCGCGCCAATCGTAGACCGTTCCTCCGGTGCTGCTCTTAATGCCGACGTTGAGGTTGAAGGTCCCGTCGAGCAGTGGCATCCCTTCGAACAGGAAGTCGGCGACGCCCTCGCCCGGCAGGGCGTCGAAGTGCTTGCCCATAATGCCGGTGTCCGAGGCGTAGATCAGGTTGCCGTTGACGTCGAGGACCTCGATGGCGAAGACGACGCTCTCGACGGTGGCCGTCGCCCGGTAGAGGACGCGGACGCGCAGCGGCTCGCCCGGCTCGATGTAGCTCCTCGTGCCGGTCCCCGGATGGTCGATCTCGATGGCGGAGATGTGGATCGGCTGGTCCGAAGCCGGGGCACTCAGCTCGATCCGCTCCGCTACCACCACCGGTTGGCCGGCATCCCCCGGTGCCGTGCTCTCGAGCAGGTGCTCGCGGAAGAGGCGGATGGCCTCACCCGCCGTCCCCATCCCGAGCATCCGCCCCGCCGCCAGGACGACGGCGCGGTCGCAGATCGCTCGGACCAGGTCAGGGGCATGGGTGACGAACAAGATCGTCCGTCCCTCGGTCTGGAACTGCTTGATCCGCTCGAGGCACTTGCGCTGGAACTTCTCGTCACCGACCGCCAGCACCTCGTCGACGACCAGGACGTCGGGCTCGACGTTGACCGCTACGGCGAACCCGAGGCGAACGTACATGCCCGACGAGTAGAACTTCACCTGGTTGTCGATGAACTGCTCGAGCTCGGCGAAGGCCACGATCTCGTCGAACCGCCGGTCCACCTCGCGCGTCGACAAGCCGAGCAGCGAAGCGTTCAGGTAGACGTTCTCACGGCCTGACAGCTCCGGCTGGAAGCCCGCACCCAGCTCGAGCAGCGCCGCCAGCTGCCCGCGGACCCGGACCTCGCCGGTCGTCGGCTGCAGGATCCCCGAGATGCACTTGAGCAGGGTCGACTTCCCCGAGCCGTTCCGGCCCAGGATCCCGACCGTCTCGCCCTCGGCGACGTCGAACTCGATGTCGCGCAACGCCCAGAGGTCCTGGTGGGTCGATCGGCCGATGTGCAGCAGCCGCTCCTTCAGTGAGGAGTACTTCTCGTCGAACAGCCGGAACCGCTTCGATACGTCGTTGACCTCCACCGCGACATGGGCCACGAGGGTCAGAGCTCCTCGGCGAAGTTGCCCTCGAGGCGGCCGAACACCTTCATCGCCCCGAGGAACAGCCCGACGGACAGCATGACCACCACGAGGTCGGAAGCCACATACCACCGGGTCGGATAGGTCGCCAGCACCGGTACCGGCACGTGGCTGATGGTGTTCACCGGATGTGCCTCGTTGAACAGCACACGCTGGAAGGTCATGACGATCGGGGTGATCGGGTCCAGGAAGTAGATCCAAAGGATGTGGCGCTTGGCCAGGCCGTTGTGGACTCGTCCCGAAAAGGCGTAGATGCCGGGGACCGCCCAGAACCACGCGGTGAGGACCACCTCCACCAGGTGCTGGGTGTCTCGCAGGTAGACGTTCACCGCCGACAAGAACACCGACAGGGCCGAGGCGAAGACCACGATGGCGACCAGCGCCGGCACCAGGATCCAGATCTGGCCCCATGCCGGCCGGTGCCAGAAGCCCAGCATGAACACCACCAGCACCACGGTCTGGAACAGCATGAACATGAAGGCAGAGCCGACCGAGGCGAGGGACAGGATCTCGCGCGGGAACGCGACCTTCTTGACGATCCCACCGTTGTTCACGACGACACCGGTCGCCCCGAGCACCGCCGTCTGGAAGAAATTCCAGATCAACATGGCGCCGAACATGTAGATGATGAAGTTCGGGATGCCGTTCGGGAGGAAGAACGTGAAAAGCACGTAGAACACGGCCAGCGTGAGCGCCGGGTTCAGCATCGACCATAAGAACCCCAGGACGGAATTCTTGTACTTGACCTTGATCTCCT
>JAJYAB010000306.1 GCA_021779775.1 Actinomycetes bacterium | reverse complement strand
ATTCGCCCTTGCCGAGATGGTGGTCGTGGGGTGGCCCACGGAGACAGCGAGCATTTTCGGAGAGCCCGGCTGCTCGACACATAGATCATCCGGTGTCCGTCCGCCGTTGAGAACGAGCAACCGATCCGTCGATGGGCGCGTGATCCTTCTAGACCGCGCTCCTTGTCACCGATCAATGTTCATTGGAGCGGCTCGGGGTAGGCCGCCTCGGCTCGAAGACCGAGCTTGCCGATCTGGCGTCTGACAAAGAGCAGCACGACTGCGACGGCGAGAACAGCAACGCCGACGATCACGAGGTCGATGGTGCCCGACACCCGTTGGAGGGCGTTGCCGGCGAGGTAGGAGGCCAAGGTGTAGATCCCGGCCCAGAGGATCCCCCCTGACGCGTTGGCCACGAGGAACTTGCGCCATCGCATCCGACTGGTGCCGGCCAGGAACGCGGCGTAGGTGCGCAGGATGGAGACGAAGCGGCCGAAGAACACCACCTTGGGACCATGGGTGTCGAAGACGTAGCGGGCGATCTTGAGCTTGTGCTCGTCGAGGCGGACCCGATGCCCATACCGGCGGGCCAGGCGATACCCGCCCTTGTCTCCAATCCAGAAGCCGATGTTGTCCCCGACGATCGCGCCGGCGGAGGCAACGAGGAAAATGATCCAGGGAGAGAGGCGGTGGGTGTGGCCGGCGTAGGTGCCGGCAACGATGAGCGCGGTCTCCCCGGGAACGGGGATGCCGAGGCTCTCGGCGCCGACGAGGAGGAAGACGGCCGTGTAGCCGTAGGTCTGGATGAGGTGACCGATGCTCACGTTGAACCGAGCACTCGTCGAGAACTTCGGGGGACGACGAGTCCGGCGCAGGCCAGCAGCGCGATGGCGAGGGCACCAACACCGGCGGTGAGGCTGATGAGACCAAAGGCGCCGACAAGGACCGGTCCCCCGGCGTCTCCGAGTTCGCGACCGACCTCGGCCGAGCCCATCGTGCGCCCGAGGCGGTCTGCTGGCGCGCTCCTCGTCAGCAGGGTGAAGCTGAGGGGGGTGTCGATCGCCACACCCGCCCCGACGAGCACAGCACCCAACGCGATGCCGGGCGCGCCAGGGACGGCGAGCGCAACGAGGAACCCGCCGGCACAGCTGGCCAGCGCGACGGCCGCCACCGGCGGGCGGAGACGACCGGCATCGATAAGCCGCCCGGCCGGAGGCTGGAGAACCGCCGCCACCGCGGCAAGAAGCGAGACCAGCGCTCCGGTGGCAAGGGGACTGAGGTGCTGGCGCGCACCCAGCAGGGGCAAGAAGCCGACGCCGGCTGAGAGTGCAGCCGTGGCCCCGCCGAGCATGAGCACCGGTCGGAGGAAGTCGGCGTTCACGACCTGGTGGACGAGGTCGACCAGGCTCGAACGCGAACGGGTCACCGGTGCCACATGGGGGACAAAGGCCATGGTGGCCGCCGCCGCGACGAGGGCCACCGCGGCCAGCACGCCGAAGAGAAGGGAGTAGCCGCCGACGACGACGAGGGCGCCTCCGGCCACCGGACCGAGCAGGTAGCCGACGCCCTTGGCGCCCCCGTAACCACCGAACAGCCGACCGGTGCGTTTGGAGCCCCCGAAGGCGGCGACCGCGGCCCCGGCCGCTGGGGAGAATGCCGCCGCTGCTGCGCCCTGGGCGAAGCGGGCGGCTCCCAAGAGATGGGGGTCACCACCGACCACGAACAGGGCGGAAGCCAGCGCGAAAGCGAGGAGGCCGCCGACCATCACCGGCTTGGCACCCTTGCGGTCGACCACAGAACCGAACACCGGCTTCAGAACGACCTCGGCGCCGTCATAGATCCCAAGCAGCAGGCCCAGCTCGAAGAGCGAGTCGTGATGGCCGAGGGCGTAGCGGCCCAGGTTCGCCGCCACCGCATGGGCGCCGAAGGCGGTCACGAAGCCGGCCCCGTAGATGGGAGCCAGCTGGCGGCGACCGGCCGCCGGTACCTCGACCTTCTCCGGCGTCATGGCCGCTGACGAGCCTCATAGACCCGTTCAGCGAACTCCTCGAGCAGGTCGGCGCACTCTTTGAGCTGCTGCTCGGCCGGGACCGCCGAAGGAGCACCGAACAGGTCCTTGGCCCGTAGCTCCCGGTACCAGCGCCGCAGCCGATCCAGGTTGTGTTCCTCCTCGTCCAGCTCGGCGAGGGTGAACTTCTCTTTGGTGAACTCGCCGCGCAGCTCGACCAACGCCTTATCGCACTCCGAACAGAACTCGCTCCACTCCGCTTCCCGTTCCTTCGTGTAGAGCGCTTCCAAAGCGCTCAGTGACGCGTCCGTCGGGGTGACGTCGAACACCAGGATCTGCCCGTCGCCGCGCTCGACCAGGCTCACCGCTTTGGCCAAGCCCTCGTCGAAGCGGTCACCGACCGGGATCGCCCACGTCGCAGACTGCAGAGCCACCGCCCCCACCCGGCGCAACTCCCGCCACACCCCCACCCGGTCGCGGGACTGCTCGGCTACCAACCGGTACGTCACGACGCGCCACTGCACGTAACGTATGCTACAGACCCTCGATGACTACTCGTTACGCCAACGGGGTGCCGGTTGCCTCACTTCGAACCGCTTCGGAAATCCTCGGAGCCCCAGCGCCACCTCCCTCCTCGGAGAGATCGTGACCCAAGCACAACATCTGGCTCAGCGCCCATCTGAGACGATTGGCCAGCCCCGGCGAGCCATCCGGGCCGCAGAAACACTGATCGCTGTCGCCGCCGGGATCTTCGTGGTCGGGGTCGTCGTGGGACTCCTGGTCGTCGGTCGACACGGTGGGGGTCCAATCCAGGGCTGGGACAACATGGTCGAGCGCTGGTTCCCCTCGCACCGCGGCCCGCTCGTCGGTATGTCGAAGTTCGTCGCCACCTACCTCGACGCCGTTCCCCTGGCCGTCATCTGTGTGGTGCTCAGCGCCGTCCTCGCCGTGACCTTGCGCTCCATCCGGGCCCTCATCCCCATCGTCGCCTACCTCGGCGGCGAGTTCCAGGTCTTCGCCATCCGCCAAGTCATCCTCCGGCACCGGCCCCCAACCGCCGACTACCCCGCAGCGGGCGCTCTCAAAGGCGTGCACGAGACCAGCTACTCATACCCCTCAGGCCACTCCGTCGCCGTCACTGCAGTTCTCTTCGCCATACTCGGCACCATCGCGTTGACCTACCGGATCTGGTGGCCCTGGCTGATCGGTTTTGTGGGGTCGTTGTTCGTCGTCGACACCCGCCTCATCCTCGGCGTGCACTGGTTCAGCGATGTCACCTTTGGCCTGATCTTCGGCATCACTTGGGGTGTCACCGTGGCCATCGTCGCCCGCCAAGCCACCCATGCCG
>JAJYAB010000305.1 GCA_021779775.1 Actinomycetes bacterium | reverse complement strand
TGTCACGGTGTCGGCCAGCTCGACGATCTCCGGTGCTGCGTCGCGTCCGGTGACGACCACGTTGGTCTTCGGGGCTCGTTGGCGCAGGCCCGCCACCACTTCGTCGACCGGGACCCAGCCGTAGGTGACGACGTAGGTCAGCTCGTCGAGGATCAGGAGGTCGTAGTCGCCCGAGGCCAGCTTCTGGCGGGTGACCTCCCACGCATGGCGGCCCTTTGCCGCCGTGTCGTCGAGATCGGACGACTCCCAGGTGAAGCCGTCCCCGAGGGTGTGCCACTCGATGCCGAGGTGGTCGGCCAGCTTGCGCTCGCCGGTCCTCCACTTTCCGCCCTTCACGAATTGCACGACGCCGACCCGCCAGCCCCTGGCCCAGCCTCGGCTCATCACCCCGAACGCCGCAGACGACTTGCCCTTGCCGTGCCCGGTGTTCACCAGCAGGATCGACTCGACGCGGGCCACAGACCGTCACGCTAGCCCCTGCATCTCGGCCGCCCCCCAGGGCTCCGGTAGCATGCGGGCCACGGCGCAGGGAACCCGGTGCGAAGCCGGGGCTGTCCCGCAACTGTGACCGGGGAGTGCCCCTCACGTGTGGCCACGGCTCTCAGACGAGAGCGGGAAGGCCGAAGGGAAGCGTCGATCCGGAAGCCAGGAGACCTGCCCGCCGTCCCCGCCTGGGGGCGGACGGTGGACGCGAGGACGTGGAAGACGGGTATGGCTCCTGGGATCACCCTGGTGCTCGGAGGGGCTCGGTCGGGAAAATCGGCTGTGGCCGAGCGGCTGGCAGCGGCATCCTCGACGGACGGAGCAGCCGGCGGGGTGACCTATGTGGCGACCGGGCCGGTCCTGCCCGACGACCCCGACTGGTGCAGCCGGGTGGCCGCCCACCAGGCACGGCGTCCCGCCGGATGGAGGACGGTCGAGCTGCCCGATGCCGGCATCCTCCCTACCATCCTGCTCGGGGAGAAGGCCCTTGTCCTGGTGGACTCGCTGGGGACCTGGCTGGCCCGCGCCCCCCGCTTCGCCGTCGATGCACGCCAGCTCTGCGATGCGTTGGCAGAGCGGAGGCGGTTGGGCCGGCCGTCCATCCTCGTTGCCGAGGAGACCGGCATGGGCGTCCACCCGGAGACCGACGCCGGGCGGCGGTTCCGCGACGCGTTGGGGCTTCTGAACGCTGCGGTGGCCGCCATTGCCGACCGGGCACTGCTGGTGGTCGCCGGACGAGTCCTCGAGCTTGCCCGAGCCGGGGAGGTGTGAGATGCGTCGTGCCGTGGCCTTCCTGACCGTGTTCGGCGGCGCGCGCCAGCCTTCGCCCACCGCGGTGGCCTGGTTTCCCACGGTGGGTGCCGCGCTCGGAGCAGCCCTCGGCGGCCTGTGGTGGGCGGCCGATCGTGCGTGGCCGCCGGCGGTGGCTGCTGCCCTCGTGGTGGGTGCCGATCTGGCGGTGACCGGCCTGCTGCACTTCGACGGGCTGGTCGACGCTGCCGACGGGCTCCTGCCACCGTTGCCGCGCCAGCAGCGGCTGCAGGTGATGCGCGACCCCGGGGCAGGCGCCTTCGGGGTGAGCGTGGCGGTGGTGGCTCTGCTGGCCCGTTGGGTGGCGTTCGCCACCCTGCGCCCGTCGGCCCTGTTGGTCGGCGCCGTGTGGGCCTTGGCCCGGGGTTCCATGGCCGTGGTCCCGTCGATGGTGCCGTATGCACGGGTCGACGGCGGGCTGGCCTCGGGGTTCTTTGCCGGCACTGCTGGAGCGCACGGGCGACGGCGCTGGCCGTCCCCGGTGCTCGCTGCCGGTGGTTCGGCAGCGGTGTTGGGCCTGGCGGGCACGCTCGGCTGGCGGCTCGGCCCAGGCGCGGTCGTGCTGGCAGTCGAGCTGTCGGCGGCAGGCGGGGTGGTGCTGCTCGCCCGTCGCCGGCTGGGGGGTTACACCGGTGACGTCCTCGGTGCCGCCGGTGTGGTGGCCGAGACGGCTGCGCTCGTCGTGGCGGCAGCCCGGTGGTGACCCTCGTCCGGGCTCGTGCTGCCGGAGCGGCGGTGGGGCTCCTGGCGGACCGGCTGTGGGGCGAACCACCGGCGACCGTGCACCCGGTCGCCCGCTTCGGTTCCACCATGGCCCGACTCGAGCAGCGGTGGTGGCGCGACGACCGGCGGTCGGGGAGTCGGTTCGCGCTGGTCGGCATCGGCTGGGGGACGGCTGCCGGCGTCGCGGTGTCGATGGCACTGCGGCCGGCCGGCCGCCCAGGGGCTGCCGGGGTGTCGACGGCGGTGTCGGTGGCCCTGGCATCGGCAGGGCGAGCCTTGGGCGAGGCGGCACACGACGTCGGGCGTGCCCTGGCTGCCGGCGATCTTCCCCGGGCCCGGAGCGCGTTGCCGGCCCTGGTCGGGCGCGACCCGTCCGAGCTCGACGTTCCGGGAGTCGCCCGTGCCGTCGTGGAGTCCCTCGCGGAGAACACCGTGGACGCCGTCGTGGCCCCGGCGCTGTGGGGGGCGCTCGCCGGAGCCCCGGGAGCGCTCGGGCACCGGGCGGCCAACACGCTCGACGCGATGGTGGGGTACCGCAACGCCCGGTTCGGGCGGTTCGGCTGGGCCAGCGCTCGAGCCGACGACCTGGCCAACTGGGTGCCGGCCCGGGTGACCGCCCTGGCCGTGGCAGCGGTGCGGCCGGCTGCTGCAGCCCGGGTGTGGCGGGCGGTCCGCTGCGACGCCCCGGCCCACCCGTCGCCGAACGCCGGTGTGGCCGAGGCGGCGTTCGCTGGCGCGCTGGGGCTGCGCCTCGGTGGCCCGAGCCGGTACGGGTCGGTGGAAGAGGTCCGTCCGGAGCTGGGCGGCGGCCGCGCCCCGGAGGCCGCCGACATCGACCGGGCGGTCCGCCTCAGCCGGCACGTGACCGTAGCGGTGGGTTCCCTGCTGGCCGTCCCGGCCCTGTGGTCCACGTTCCGGCGCGTATCCGAGGTCGGTGGCCGGTGACGACCGTGCCGGTGACGACCGTGCCTGGGACGGGCGCCCACGGGGGGGACGGCGCGGCGCTGGCGCGTGCCCTGGGCGTCGACCCGGCCTCGGTGCTCGACCTGTCGGCCAGCCTGAACCCGTTCGCCGGCGACGTGCGGCCGGTGGTGGCCCGCCGGCTGCACGGTGGAGCGCTGGCCCGCTATCCCGACGACGCCGGAGCACGCCGTGCCCTGGCGGTCGCCATGGGAGTGGACGAGCAGCGTCTCGTGTTGACGAACGGAGGTGCCGAGGCGATCGCCCTGGTGGCCGGTATCACCGGCCGCGGCCGGGTCGACGACCCAGAGTTCTCCCTGTACCGGCGCCATCTGGCCGTCGTCGCCGGCGACGCCCCACGGTTCCGGTCGAAC
>JAJYAB010000304.1 GCA_021779775.1 Actinomycetes bacterium | reverse complement strand
GTCCCTATCCGATGCAGCCGCAAGAGACCTGAGGAAGGCTGTCCCTAGTACGAGAGGACCGGGACGGACGTAGCTCTCGTGTGCCAGTTGTCCTGCCAAGGGCATGGCTGGTTAGCGACCTACGGATGGGATAAGCGCTGAAAGCATCTAAGCGCGAAGCTCGTTCCAAGATGAGGTCTCTCACAGGGTTAACCTGGTAAGGCCCGTGGCTAGACGACCACGTTGATAGGCCGGAGGTGTACGCACAGCAATGTGTTCAGCCGACCGGTACTAATCGGCCGAGGGCTTGGAGAACGTTTATGTTCGTGCTCGCTATCGAATGCTCAGGGCGGCCTTCGGGCTGCCGCCGGCTTGCCGCATAGGCGGATGGCCGGTGAGCCTGGTTTCCGGTGGCCATAGCGGCAGGGCCACACCCGTTCCCATCCCGAACACGGAAGTTAAGCCTGCCAGCGCCGATGGTACTTGGGGGGAGACTCCCTGGGAGAGTAGGACGTCGCCGGATTTCTCGTGAGGTCGAGCCCCCGTCATGTGACGGGGGCTCGACTCGTTGCCTGGGCTTCACTGCCGTGCCGGTATACCGCCGGCAGTCGGGTGCCTAGCGAGGTCTCGGCTCGGGGACGCAGCCCGGGGGGCCGGCGGGCTGCGCGGGAGGTACGCTTCCAGGGTGCCGCCCAAGCCTCCCCAGAGCCGTTCGCCGCGCCCGGGCTCCGGGGATGGCCGGGTCGCCGGCTCGCCGGCAGGGAAGCGGGGCACAGCCCCCGGCTCGAAGGGGCGTGGCGGGGCGGCGGCGGGTGGCACCGGGGGTCGGGGGCGCCCAGGCCGGCGGTCCGAGCAGGCTGCATGGGGGTCGGGTCGCGGCGATGAGCGTGATGGTGCGCGCCGACAGGGCCGGACCCCCAGCGCAACCCAGCGGTCGGGGAGCCGCTCGGTCGACGGCGGGTTCGCGGCGCGCGCGGCACGGCAGGCTCGGGGTGACAGCGGCCCCGCCGGGCAGGTCGTGCCCCGGCGACGTGGCGCGGACCCGCCGCGAGCCTGGGGGAGCGTGGCCCGCAAGGCCGGGCGGATCCTCGGTGAGACGGCTGAGGAGTCGAGGGTTCGGTCCGAAGCGGCCAGGCCGAGCAGCGGCCCGAGGCCCGATCCGGTCGAAGAGGTGTGGATCTTCGAGGGTGAGGTCGAGGTGGGCTCCGCTGCTCGCCGGCCCGGCACCCCCGCCGCTCCCTTGGCCCGCCGTGGTGGGGACGAGGCCGCATTGCCGAGCGATGTCGTCAACGAGATCGCCGGTGCCGTCGGTAGGGATCGGGCGCCGCGTATCGCCGAGCGTCTGGGCGCTGCAGCTGGCGCGTATGCGCGCGACCGGTACGAGGACGCGTTCCGGATCACTCGGAGGTTGGCCGACCTGGTGCCAGAGTCGAGCGCGGTTCGTGAGCTCCATGGGCTGACCTGCTACCGGCTCGGTCGCTGGCGTGATGCCGTGAGGCACCTTACCGCTGCCGCCGACCTGGCCGGCGAGGATATGAGCCAGGTGCCGGTGCTGATGGACTGCCATCGAGCGCAGGGGCACCACCGGAAGGTGGCGGAGCTGTGGGACGTCCTCCGGCAGTCCTCACCGGGTGCCGACGTTCTCGTTGAAGGCCGGCTGGTGCTGGCGTCCACGCTCGCTGAGCGTGGTGACCTGACCGGGGCCATCGCGCTGCTGACCGAGGCCGGGGCTGCCCGTGACCTTCGGCGTCCGGCAGATCGTCACCTGCGCCAGTGGTACCTGCTGGCCGATCTGTCGGAGCGGGCGGGCGACGTTCCGAGGGCCCGGGTGCTGTTCGAGCGGGTGGCCGACGCCGATCCTGGCCTGGCAGACGCCGCCCAGCGGCTGGGCGCCCTCGGCAAGCCGGCCCGGTCGAGGGTGGTCGGGCGTCGGTCCGACACGACGCTCGGGGATCTGGCACGTGCGGCGCGCTCGAGCGGGAGGAGCCCGGGCAGGCGATGACCCCTGGTGGCGCCCCCGGCGGCCGCGTCGATCTGCGGAGTGACACGGTGACCCAGCCCACTCCGGCGATGCGCAAGGCGATGGCGGAGGCGGAGGTCGGCGACGACGGCTACGGCGAGGACCCCACTGTTGCCGCGCTGCAGGATGCCTACGCCGAGCGGGTGGGGAAGCAGGCGGCGCTCTTCGTCCCTTCGGGGACCATGGCCAACCAGTTGGCGGTGCGGCTGCTCGCCCCACCAGGGACGCTGGTCGTCGCCGGGCACCGCCAGCACGTCGTGGTGCACGAAGGCGCTGCGGCGGCGGCCCTGGCCGGCGTGCAGATTCACGGTGTCGACGACACCTCGGGCATGCTGGTCCCGGCCGACGTCGCGTGGGCAGTGGCTGCAGTGGACCACCACTGGCCGCGCGTGTCGTTGGTCTGCGTGGAGAACACCCACATGCCGTCGGGGGGCCGGCCTTGGACCGTCCGTGCACTGGCGGAGGTACGGCGGGCGGCCGTCGGGCTGCCGTTGCACATGGACGGGGCTCGACTGTTCAACGCAGAGATCTCGACGGGTGTCCCGGCCGCAGCGTTCGGCGCCGAGGTCACCACGGTGATGTCGTGCCTGTCCAAGGGGCTGGGAGCACCCGTCGGCTCCCTGCTGGCCGGTCCCGACGATCTGATCGCATCCGCACGCCAGGAGCGGCATCGTCTCGGAGGCGCGATGCGCCAGTCCGGCGTGCTGGCTGCCGCTGGCCTGGTCGCCCTGCGGGGCATGGTGGAGCGCCTGGTCGACGACCATGCTCGTGCCCGAAGGCTGGCCGTCGCGGTGGCCGACCGTTGGCCCGACGCCGGTTTGGACCCTGGGGCCGTCGCTACGAACATCGTGGTGTTCCCCCACACGGATCCTGGCCGCCTGCTTGCGCATCTCCGGGCGGCGGGGATCCTTGCCGGCACCATCGCCCCGGGTGTCGTGCGACTGGTGACCCACCTCGACATCGACGACGCCGATGTCGAGCGTGCTATGGCGGCGCTGGCTACTGCTCCTTGAGCGTCTCCTCGGGCGTCTCCTCGGGCGTCTCCTCGGGCGTCCCGGACCACCGGAGCACCGGAGCACCGGCAGCAGCAGCGAGGCGGGGCGTGCACCCCACGGGTGCGCCGCGGACTCCGCTACCATCGAGACGGTGGCGATCGATATCGAGGCACTGCTGGGCGACCAGGCGGAGGCGTTGCTCGGGCACGAGTGCAAGGGCATCACACGTGACGAGCTGACCCTACCGGGGCCCGACTTCCTCGATCGGGTGTTTCGCGACAGCGACCGTCCGGTCCCGGTGGTCCGCAGCCTGGCGGCCGTCTACGGCCACGGCCGGCTTGCCGGCACCGGCTACCTG
>JAJYAB010000303.1 GCA_021779775.1 Actinomycetes bacterium | reverse complement strand
GTCCGCGGAAGCGGGCTGCTCGCAGAAGTCCGCCTCGTGCGGCAGCGAGAACCTCTGAAACGATCGCGGCGTGATGTCGCATCCACCTCAAGAATCCCCGGGCTTCATCCCTGGGGAGGATGTCAAGAGCGATCCGCTGCTGCCGCCCGAGCTCTTGCCCGACGACTGGCCGGCTCGAGCTATCCGTGAGCAGTACGACGCCTACGAGCGGTCCTACCGGCGGGTGCTCCGCCAGTGGATCGGGGTGCAGTAGCCCGGCGGCCGCCGGCGGGTCAAGGCGGTGATGCCGTCGTCGGTGGGGGACCGGTGACCTGCGGCGGCCCCCCCATCGGCATGCCACGCCGCTTGGGCGGGGCTGGCGTGCGCCGCTCGCCGACCACCAGCGGCGACCGGCTGAGCACGATGGTGCCGACGACGAGTGCGGCGACGCAGCATGCTTCCAGGACGAGCCAGCCCCCGTAGGTCCGGACGTCGTTGTTGAACAAGGCCCACCCGAGAGCCATGCCGACCAGCGGCTCGGCGACCGTCAGACCAGGGAGCGATACGGGGAGCGGGGCGCGCTCGAACGCCGACTGCGTCAGCAGCAGGGCGGCCACACCGGTGACGAGCAGCACCGGCATCTCCCACATCGACAGCAGGTCGACGAGGGGATGGTGCCCGAGCTCGTCGAACGCTCCACGGGTCAGGGCGTCGGTCAGGCCCCACAGCATCCCCGCGACGCTCGACTCCACCACGGAGCGCAGCCGGTCGCGCAGTCGTGGTCCAGCGAGCACCGCCAGCCCGGCGACGCACCACACGACGAGCGTGGCGACGATCCACGGAATCTCGTCATTGACATGCTCGGACGCCCCAGGTCCCGCTGCGGTGACGAGGCCTGCCATGCCGCCCGCCACGGCGACGGCGGCGATCCACTCGCTCGGCCGCAGCCACTGGCGTGACACCGCAGCACCCAGCAGGAGCGCAAAGAGCAGTGTCGCCATCAGCGCCGGCTCGACGACGGCCAGGCTGGCATGGGCCAGCGCCGCAGTCTGCGCCGCGTTGCCGGCGGCCATGATGCCGAAGGCCGCCATCCAGCCTGGGTGGCGCAGCAGGGCGGCGATCCGGGCCGGGACCGGGCGATCGTTGACCGGGGCCGTCTCCGCCACCCGGGACTGCACTACGTACGCCACGGCATAGGCGATCGAAGCTGCCACCGCCAGCAGCACGCCCACGTTCTGCCTACTACCGCGATCCTCGTCGCGCCGCGGTGGGATCGTGTACCGCCGGCCCCCTTTGGCGGGCACGACGGGCGCCCGGGCGCGGTGGCTGGACGAGGTCGCTAGCACGCGGCCCGATCCGGCGGTTGCCACGCTCCAGGCGGCATCGGGCAGCCAGGCGGCGTCGGGCAGCCTCGGTGGGCGCATGATCGCCATCGGCTGCCGGCAGACCCTCTTGGCGGCACCGTGTGCAGCCTCGTCGGGCATGCCGGTGCCGGTCAGTCATCTGGTACTTGTCGCTGGTGCCCGGTGGTTGGCACCGGGCGGTCTCGATCCACGCTCCCGAGGATAACGACGGGTGGACGTGGGAGATCCTGGACCCGGCCACCGACGGCCGGTCGACGGTCCGCCTGCTGGCGGTCCGGCGGGTCGAGATGTCTGGGCGGTCACCGTCTGACTGGCGGCCCTGGCTTCCGGCACTGGGAACCCGGGCCGGTCGGTGACGCCGGACTGGCCAGCCTGTTCGACAGTACCTGACCTGCTCGTACCGATCGCCTGCTCGGATCACCGGCGGGTGTCGAGGCGCGGCGCCGGCGGTGGGACTCGGCGGGTGCCTCGTCGTGTGCACCGTGGAGTGGTACACCAGTAAGACGAGGTAGCTGCCTGGCGTCGTTTCGGACGAAGGAGGTAAGCGGTGCCACTGCAGATAGGCCGCCGAAGGCTGACCGCCGCTGTGCGCCGTCTGCCTCAGGAGTCGAGACAGCGCCCGACGCGCTCGTGCGAACTGTCGCTACAGGCATACCGAATTGCCCGATGGCCCGTCCGTCTAGCGAGCCTCGATGCGACGACCCGAAGAACCGGAGATCCATGCGAACCACACTTGCTGTCAGACCATCGTGCGCCGGCGAGGCACGACGGATCGTCCGTGCCTACCTCGACGCCTGGGAGCTAACCGAAGCGGCTGGCACCGTATCGTTGCTCGTCACCGAATTGCTTGGTCGTGCCATGCGCGAAGCTGAACCTGGCATGGGTTCCGAGGCAGATCTGAGCATCAGGCTCGTCGGCTCGACGGTCTATGTCGAAGTGGCAGGTCGTCGCGGCCGGCTGGCACCGCCGGCCGAGGCCACGAGCGTGAAAGCTCCGCTGCCGGGTGAGGCATTCGGCAGCGGCGTGCTCCTGCAGACCCTTGCCGACCAGTGGGGCTCCGACGCCGGGCCCTCGGGCAGCTATGCATGGTTCAGCGTCGACGTTGACCGGCTGACGGAAAGATCGGGGTTTTCTCGCTGATTCGAGTGGACCAGAAGACGGGGTCGGCCAGTTCCAGGAGGGCTGGCGTCACTGGTTCCGGCGCCGGTTCCGCGCTGCGCCCGTGAGCCCCACGGTGTGATCAGCGGATGACCGATTCGACTTCGGCAACCCGCAGCGGCACCGTTGTCGAGGTGTAGAGAGCGTCGAGAATTCCGCCGTCGCCCGGCGCCGCTGTCCACCAGATGACGGTCCAGACGACTGACGCCGTGACGGGGAAAGCCCGATCGTTGGGCAGACCGTCCGGTGATGACTGGCTGGCCGACGAAAGCCGGTAGGTGTACTGGCAGCTTCCGGGCAGCGACGCCGGAGGAACAGGCCGTCCGGCGGCGAAGGAACCGGTACAGGTGACCGTGTGGCCATCGGTGGTCCAGACCACCTCGGATGGCACGGCAGAGGCCGTAGCCGAGGTGCACCCGACAGCGTTGCACGCTTGTGCCGTCGTCTGGACGACCGTCCAGATCGCAGGATCGACCGCAAGCTGCTCGGGAAGATTGACGAAACCCGTTCCCGATGGACTCAGGAGTGGCGTGGGCGACGGTAGTTGGAGCTGGCTCCGCGCCTTCGCAGCTGCCGTCGCGGGCGACGGCGCCGAGGATGTCGGCGGCTGACTCGAGGGGAACCAATTCACACCGGTGGCCATCCCTTGGGTGAATCCCTTGGCACAAAGATCGAAATACCACATGCCAGGTCCAGTCTCACCGGGAGGCGGAGGTCCTCCGTCTGTTGGACCTCCGAAGACGCTGGCATAGGGAACATAGTCGGGACACTTCGGCGGTGTCGGCACGCCGCCGCTGGGGGATGGGTTGGCAGTGTTTCCGGTAGATTCAGGGCCTCCCGGGCTGCCTGGTTGG
>JAJYAB010000302.1 GCA_021779775.1 Actinomycetes bacterium | reverse complement strand
GCGGGCCCCGGGGCCGGCGGCGAAGGGAGCGACCAGGTGCGAGCAGACGAAGGGTCGACGGCGGAGGACGGTCGGTGAGTGCCACGTCGACCGCCTACGGCTACATGGTCCCCTCCGTCATCGAGCAGACGAGCCGGGGTGAGCGGCAGTTCGACCTGTTCTCCCGGCTGCTGAAAGAGCGGGTCATCATCCTCGGCACGCCGATCGACGACACGATCGCCAACCTGGTCTGTGCCCAGCTGCTGTTCTTGGAGTACGAGGACGTCGACAAGGACGTCAACCTCTACATCAACTCCCCGGGCGGCGACATCACCGCCTTGTTCGCCATCTACGACACGATGAAGTACATCAAGCCGGACGTGTCGACCTTCTGCTTCGGCCAGGCCGCCTCGGCTGCCGGCGTGCTGCTCGCTGCGGGCACCAAGGGTAAGCGTTTCGCGCTCCCGCATGCCCGGATCCTGCTGCACCAGCCCTGGGGCGGGGTCGGCGGCCAGGCAAGCGACATCGAGAACCAGGCCAAGGAGATCCTCCGCATGCGCGATCTCCTGAACTCCATGTTGGCCGGCGACACGGGACAGCCCGAGTCCAAGGTGGCGACCGACACTGACCGGGACTTCGTCATGACGGCGGCGGAGGCGGTTGCCTACGGCCTGATCGACGAGGTCATCACCTCCCGGGACGAAGTCCCGGCTACCGAGCCGGCCGGCGCAGCGTAGGCTTGGCGGGGAAGGGGAGGGACGTGGCGAAGTTCGGAGACGGCGGGGACCTGGTGAAGTGCAGCTTCTGTGGGAAATCGCAGAAGCAGGTGAAGAAGCTGATCGCCGGCCCGGGTGTCTACATCTGTGACGAGTGCATCGATCTTTGCAACGACATCATCGCCGAGGAGCTCGCCGAGTCGACGGAGCTGTCGTTCGATGAGCTACCGAAGCCGCGGGAGATCCTGGAGTTCCTGAACGACTATGTGATCGGTCAGGAGTACGCGAAGAAGATCCTCTCGGTCGCTGTCTACAACCACTACAAACGGGTGCAGGCCGGGGTGGGGCAAGCCAACGAGGTAGAGCTCGCCAAGGCCAACATCCTGCTGCTCGGTCCGACGGGGTGTGGCAAGACCCTGCTCGCGCAGACCCTGGCCCGCATGCTCAACGTCCCGTTCGCCATCGCCGATGCGACTGCGCTGACCGAAGCCGGCTATGTCGGCGAAGACGTCGAGAACATCTTGCTGAAGTTGATCCAGGCTGCCGACTACGACGTGAAGCGTGCCGAGACGGGGATCATCTACATCGACGAGATCGACAAGATCGCCCGGAAGAGCGAGAACCCCTCCATCACCCGCGACGTGTCGGGGGAGGGCGTCCAGCAGGCGCTGCTGAAGATCCTCGAAGGGACGACGGCCTCGGTTCCTCCGCAAGGGGGCCGTAAGCACCCACACCAGGAGTTCATCCAGATCGACACGACGAACATCCTGTTCGTCTGCGGGGGTGCTTTCGCCGGGCTCGACAAGATCATCGAGGGGCGGATCGGGCGCAAGGGCATCGGCTTCCGGGCCGACGTGCGCCGAGGTGGGGAGCGCCAGGACGACGAGGTGCTGCGCCATGTGCTGCCCGGAGATCTGATGCGATTTGGCCTCATCCCGGAATTCATCGGCCGCCTGCCGGTGGTCGGTGCAGTGGCCAGCCTCGACAAGGACGCCCTGATCCGGATCTTGGTGGAGCCGAAGAACGCTCTGGTCAAGCAGTACAAGCGGGTGTTCGAGCTCGACGGGGTGGAGCTCGACCTGCAGGAAGACGCGCTGGAGGCGGTGGCCGAGCAGGCGCTGCTCCGCAACACCGGTGCCCGGGGGCTTCGAGCCATCCTCGAAGAGGTCCTCCTCGAGGTCATGTACGACCTGCCGAGCCGATCGGACATTGGACGATGCGTCATCGACCGGGGAGTGGTGCTCGACCGGGTGCATCCCACCCTCGTGCCCCAGGGCGAGCCGGCGAAGCCGGTCCGCACGCGCCGGGCAGCGTCCTGAGAAGGACCCGGCGGCGGTGAGCGCCGAATCCGGGGGCAAGGAAACGAGAGCGCTGCCGCGATCTCACGGCGCTGACCGATCTCACGGCGCTGACCGATCGGCCGTCGAGCCCGACGGCACCAACCGGTACGAGCGGTTGTGCGCTTGGCTCGACGTCCACACGAATTACGAGACGGTAGCGCCGACGCGCCTCGCGCCGCCGACGCTGGACCGCATCGCCGAGCTCTGTCGCCTGATGGGCAACCCGGAGCGGGCTTACCCCGTTATCCACGTGACCGGCACGAACGGCAAGGGATCGACGGTGCGCATGATCAGCGACCTGCTGACCACGCAGGGGCTGACCGTCGGCACGTACACGAGCCCCAACGTGTCCCGCGTCAACGAGCGGATCGCCTGCGACGGCCGACCGATCGACGACGACGGCTTCGCCGAGGCGCTCGGCGCACTTGCCGAGCTGGAGCCGCTCATGGCGAGCCGGCCCAGCCGGTTCGAGCTCCTGACCGCAGCGGCGTTCCGATGGTTTGCCGACGTAGCCGTCGACGTGGCGGTACTCGAAGTAGGTCTCGGGGGGCGTTGGGACGCGACCAACGTGGTGCAGCCGGAGGTGTGTGTCGTCACCAATGTCAGCGACGACCACATCGACGTCCTCGGGCCGACAGTGGCCGACATCGCAGCGGAGAAGGCAGGGATCATCAAACCAGGCTGCCGCGTGGTCATTGGTGAGACGGATCCGGAACTGGTCTCGGTGTTCCTGCAGGCAGCGGACGCCGCCGGCGTGGTGGAGGTGTGGCAGCGAGGCGTCGAGTTCGCGTGTGACGTCAACGTCGTGGCCGTCGGTGGCCGTCTGGTCACCCTGCGGACCCCGGGGATGCGCTACCAGGAGATCTTCCTGCCGCTCCACGGGGCCCACCAGGGTGACAACGCAGCGGTTGCCGTCGCCGCCGTCGAAGCGTTCTTCGGCAGGCCGTTGGCCGCCGGGACCGTCGAAACGGCACTGGCCGCTGTGCGCATGCCGGCGCGGATGGAGGTCGTCGGCCATGGGCCGCTGGTGATCTTGGACGGCGCGCACAACCGGGCTGGCATGCACGCTCTGGCCCGCACGCTGCACGACGATTTCCGGGTAGCCGGTTCCACGGCGGTGGTCGTCGGCCTCCTGCGTGGTCGCGACCCGCGAGCAATGCTGGCCGAGCTGGCTGCCGTGGGGATCCGGCACGCCGTGACGTGCACCGCGCCGTCACCACGCGCCGTGCCGGCAGCCGAGCTGGCAGCGACCGCCCGAACGGCCGGGTGGCAGGTCACGGTCGGCGACAGCCCGGCGCAAGCCCTCGCCGTCGCCCGCCAGCAGGTGGCAGCAGA
>JAJYAB010000014.1 GCA_021779775.1 Actinomycetes bacterium | reverse complement strand
GCAGTGCCCGCGCCGCCGTTCGAGCGCGGCACAGAGGGTTCCCGCCACGAAGTTCGCGTCTTTTGCGCGTCCTGCCCTATTTCGAGCGCTTGGACGAGCGACAAATTCAGATGCGAAATACCTGGTGGATAGCTATTTCCTTGGTGGTCGGGACCGGCGTCGATCCGGTGACCTCGCGCTTTTCAGGCGCGCGCTCTGCCAACTGAGCTACCCGACCGGGTCGACCCGCCGGGGGCGGGTCGGCGGTCCTGACGGGATTTGAACCCGCGACCTCCGGCTTGACAGGCCGGCGTGCACTCCAGACTGCACCACAGGACCCTGGGAAGCGGCATCCCCATCCGCTGCACCCCCAACGGGATTCGAACCCGTGTTACCGCCTTGAAAGGGCGGCGTCCTCGGCCACTAGACGATGGGGGCATGACCGAGCAGGGTTCACGCAGGCTAGCAGACCGTCCACCTCCCCCGACCTGGCTCCGGGCATGCCCCGACCCTGGTCTCCGCCGTGCCCCTACCCTGGCTCCGGGGGGTCTCCGAGGTCCGGGAGCAGGGAGGTCAGGGCATCGACCGCCTCCCCCTGCAGTGCCGTCAGGTAGTGGTACACGGCGAGGCGCATGGCGTCGGGACTGTCGGCGTCGGGACCGTCGACTGGGCCGGTCGGCAGATCCATGCCCTCTTGCACGTCGAGCTGGGTGCCGAGCACCAGGCGGAGCACTTCGAGCCCGTCCATCCAGCAGTGGAGCTCCGACCCGTCGATCGAGTCGGCATCGGCGGTCGAGGTCACCACGGCCAACGACTCGCGGTGGGACTGCAGCAGTTCGGGTCCCATGAGCTGCCGGTACTCGGCTTCGGCGGCCGGGTCGTCGGGGTAGGCCACGGGGAACACGCGGTTGGCTGCCGGGGCCCTGTCGGCCAGGAGCTGCTGCACCTGCTGGGGCAACGACCGCAAGAGCTCACGTTCGGCAGCCGCCAGCCCGAGCTCGAACCGGCCGTCGGCCCGGCGGGTGAAGCGTTGGCGCATCGGCTCAGCCCGCTTGCTCCAGCGTGGCCCATAAGCCGTGCTGGTGGAGCCGGAAGGCGTCGAGCTCGGCGCGCTCGAGCGGGCCGGAGGACACGACCGCCCGCCCCTTGTGGTGGACGTCGAGCATGAGGCGGACCGCCTTGTCGTGGCTGTACCCGAAGAGCTTCTGGAACACGTAGGTGACGTATGCCATGAGGTTGATCGGGTCGTTCCACACCACGACGAGCCATGGCCGGTCGGGGACGGACTCACCCTCGGTCCCCGTGACGTCGACCGGCGCCTCGGCGGTCTGGGTCGTCGTCTCGGTCATCGTGCTGCTCCTTCGGGGTGCAGCAGAGCGGCGCCGGCCGCCTCCCCCGGCCGCCGACAGCCGATCTGCCGGCTGGCCAGGCGGTCGGCTGCCGGCGACCCCGCGTCGTGGTGGAACAGCCCGGCGTGGAACCACAAAGCGGTGCTCCAGACGGTAGTCGCCCCGAGCACATGGACGCCGACCAGCAGGGCCGGGAGGTGCGTGAAGTACTGGGTGTACCCGACGATCCCCTGGGCCGCCATGGCGGCGAGCAGTAGGTGGCCGCGCCGCTGCACGGCATCCGGAGCGCGCTGCCGCCAGAGCTCGAGCAGCAGCAGCAGCGTGAGCGCGGCCAGCACGAGGACGATGCCAGAGTGGATGCGGACAGCGTCTTCGAGCGGCAGAGGGAGACGCTTCGCCCCCTTGCCCCCGGCGTGCGGTCCGGCTCCCGTGGCGGCAGTGCCGGCTGCCAGCACCACGACGAGGAGACCGACCATGAGCCGGCTGCCCCGGACGATGCGGTGCGACACCCTGGCCACCGGCGCCGTGCCAGGCCGCCCGGCGCGCAGGGCGAGCACGACCGCGTCGGCCAGGAGCAGCATTCCGACCATGAAGTGGCCCATCACCACGTAGGGGTTGAGCTTGGAGAGCACCACCAGGCCCCCGATCACCGCTTCGGCGAGCACCCCGGCGAGCAGGCCGCACGACAGCCACATGACATCGCGCCGCCGGGGCCGGCGGAGCACGGCTGCCACCACCGTCGCCGCCGTGGCGACGATCAACGCCGCCACCACGAGGCGGTTGCCGAACTCGATGCCCCGGTGACCGGCCAGCGGCGCAGTCAAGTGGTGGCGGGAGCAGGTCGGCCAGTCCGGGCAGCCGAGGCCAGAGTCACTGAGCCGCACCGCGGCGCCGGTCACCACGTTCAGCACGATGATGCCGAGGGTCACCTGGGCGAGGCGGAGGAAGACCCGGGGGTTCGTGAGGTACGACGGCACCGTCCGGCGATCGTACCGGGGTGCCGGCACCCCCACCCGCCGCCGGCCCGGACCGCTTTGTCGCGCGTCGGGCGCGGACCGTAGGCTGACGCAACGATGTCCTCGATGCCGCTGGCTGTGCAAGGGTGCCGGACCGGGGTGGCAAGAGTGCGCAGCTATGTGGCCTTGACCAAGCCGCGGATCATCGAGCTGCTTCTCGTCACCACGTTGCCGACCATGTTCGTGGCCCGGCGCGGGGTGCCGTCGGTGAGCCTGATGGTCGCCACCTTGATCGGGGGAGCCCTGGCGGCGGGCGGCGCCAACGCCACCAACATGGTGGTCGACCGCGACATCGACCGCATCATGCACCGCACCCGTGACCGGCCGCTCGTGACCGGGGACATGACGCCACGCGCCGCCCTGGTCTTCGCCGTCGCCCTCGAGGTGGTGGCGTTCGCCGAGCTGTGGTCGGCGGTGAACCTCTTGTCGGCCGTGCTGGCCGTGTCTGCCACCCTCTTCTACGTCTTCGTCTACACGTTGTGGCTGAAGCGGACGTCGAGCCAGAACATCGTCATCGGCGGGGCAGCCGGGGCGGTGCCCGTCCTGGTCGGATGGTCGGCGGTCACCAACTCGCTCGGATGGGCACCAGTCGTGTTGTTCGCCGTCATCTTCATCTGGACCCCGCCCCACTTCTGGGCGCTGGCGATCAAGTACCGCGACGACTACCGGGCTGCCAACGTTCCGATGCTGCCGGCGGTGGCGTCGTTCGACCGGACAGCCCGCCAGATCCTCTCCTACACCGTGCTCCTCGTGGCGACCACGCTGCTGTTCGACGTGGTCGGTCACATGGGGGCGCTCTACCTGGTGGCCGCGGTTGCCCTGGGATCGATCTTCGTGGTCTACGCCGTCCGGCTACGCCGCCAGCAGACCCAGAAGGCGGCCATGCGGCTGTTCGGGTACTCGATCACGTACCTCACCCTGCTGTTCGTCGCCATGGCCGGTGATGTCCTCGTCCGGTACCACTGACACCGCCGCGCGCCCGGCGTGGCGCCCGGCGCCGGCCCCCCGGTCCGCACGCCGGCGCCGCATCGTGTGGTCTGCGGTCGGTGTGGTGGCAGTGGTGATCGTCGTCGGGCTGGCGCTCGGCACGGGCAGCTCCGGCGCCCGCCGGGCTGAAGCGTTCTCCCTTGCCAACGCGGCTGGAGGTCCGGCCGTCGCCTACCGGCCGCCACCGGCAGGCGGCACGGCGACCCCCACGGTCGTGGTGTTCTTCGCCTCGTGGTGCCCGCCTTGCCAGGCGGAGCTGCCGGCGGTGGCCGGGGCGGTGGTCAAGATGCAGGCGGCGCACCTCCCGGTGCGGTTCCTGGGGATCGACGGCAACGACCAGGCAGCCGCCGGTCTGGCCTTCGCCCGCCACAGCGGGGTGACCTTCCCCGTCGGCGAGGACCATGCGGAAGTGGTCGCCCCGGAGCTCGGGGCGACGGGGCTGCCGTCCACCGTCTTCATCGACCGCACCGGGCATGTGGCGCAGGTCGTGCAAGGCCCCATCACCGTGGCGGCACTGCGTGCCGGGGTGGCGCGCCTCGCCGGCTGACCGCCCCTGGTGGGGCTGACCGTCTCACTCCCAGCGGAACGTCGCGGCGGCGGCGAGCGGAGCGGCGACCGCCCAGACGGCCAGCACCACCCAGGACCTTCCCGGCACCGCAGATCCCAGGCCGACCGCCGCGTGCAGGCCGTCGGCCAGCGCCGCGGCAGGCAGGGCGCGCGCGGCGCCGGCCATCCAACCGGGCAGCTTGGACAGCGGGGCAAGCATGCCGCTGACCAGCAGCAGCACCAGCCACAGCCCGTTGGAGGCCGCCAGGTTGACCTCGGGCCGCAGCACGCCGGCCAGGAGCAGGCCCAGGCCTCCGAACCCGGCGGTGGCGAGCAGCACGAGCCCGATGCTCGCCGCCACGCCACCGGCGGTGGGGCGCCAGCCGAGCGCCATGGCCACCGGGACCAGCACCACTGCCTGCAGGACCTCGACGACCAGCACGGCCAGGACCTTCGCCCCGAGGAGGGCCGGGCGGCCGAGCGGAGTCGCCCCGAGCCGCTTCAGCACTCCGTAACCCCGCTCGAACCCGGTAGCGATGCTCAGGTTGACCATGGCCGTCCCCATGATGGCCAGTGCCAGGATCCCGGGAGCGAGGAACCGGACCGGCTTGCCCGGACCGGTCGGCAGCAGATGCACCTCCGAGAAGAACACGAGCAGCACCACCGGGATGCCCAAGGTGAGCAGCAACGACTCGCTGCGCCGCAGCGTAGCGGTGATCTCCGCGGCGGCATGCGCCGTGAGGCGCCGGGCGGGGCTGGCGGCGCTCACCGGTCCTCTCCCCCCCCGGTGAGCGCCAGGTACGCCTCCTCGAGGCTGGCCGCCCCGGCCCGCAGATCCGAGATCGCCACCCCGTTGCGGGCGAGCCAGTCGGCCACGGCGGCGACCCGGGCAGCCGACGCCTCGACGGCCACGCGGTACTCGCCGGGCGACGGCTCGCTGATGGCGGACGGCGGCACTCCCAGGGCGCCAGCCAGCGCGGGTCTGTCGAGCCCGCTCGGAGCACGGAACCGGACGGAGGGCCCGCCGCCCGAAGCCGACAGCTCCTCCAAGGTGCCGGCGGCCACCAGCCGGCCCCGATCGATGATCCGGATGTCGTCGGCCAGGTGCTCCGCCTCGGCCAGCTCGTGCGTGGTGAGCAGCACGCAGACCCCGCGATCGCGCAGCGCTCGTACGGCGGCGCGGATCGCCATGCGTCCCTCCGGGTCGACGCCGGCGGTCGGCTCGTCGAGGAACGCCACGTCGGGCCGCCCGACGAGGGCGAGGGCCAGTGACAGGCGCTGCTGCTCCCCGCCGGAGAGCCGGCGCCACGGCGTACGGGCTGCCGCCGCCAGCCCGACCAGGTCGAGGAGCGCACCCGGATCCTCCGGTTGCTCGTAGTAGCGGCTGAACAACGACAGCACCTGCCTGGGCGTGGCCGTCGGGTAGATGCCGCCGCGCTGGAGCATGACGCCGATGCGGGGCATCAGGCGCCGGTGGTCGGCCGCCGGGTCCAGCCCGAGCACCCGCACCGAACCGGAAGTAGGTCGCCGGTAGCCCTCGAACGTCTCGACGGTGGATGTCTTGCCTGCCCCGTTCGGGCCGAGGAGCGCCAGCACCCGCCCCCCTTCGGCACGCAGCGTCAGGTTGTCGACAGCCACCCGGTCGCCATAGCGGACAACCAGGTCACGGCAGTCGATCACCGGGTCGATCACCGGGTCGGTCGCTTGGGCGGTCGCTTGGGCGGGCACGGCGGCGAGGCTACCGTTGGCCGCACCATGATCGACATCCGGCTGGTGAGGGAGGATCCTGCTGCGGTGCAGGCCGCACTGGCCCGGAGAGGGGTGGACCCGGCAGAGGTGGAGCAGCTGGCGGCGGCCGATACGGCAGCCCGCCAGGCTGTCGGGCAGCGCGACGAGCTGCGTGCCCAGGTCAACGTGCTGTCACGCCAGGTGGGCGACGCCCGGCGGTCGGGTGACGACCAGCAGGCTGCCCGGTTGGCCGAGGAGAGCCGGAGGATCGGCGAGCGCCAGATCGCCGCCGATGCGGCGGCCGACGCAGCCCAAGGCGAGGTCCGCCGCCGGCTGCTGTGGCTGCCCAACCTGCCCGCCGACGAGGCCCCCGACGGGGACGGCCCCGACGACAACCCCGTGGTCCGACGGTGGCCGGAGCGGCCGCGGTCGTATGCCGACCATCAGCGGGTGCCGCACTGGGAGGCGGCCACCGCGCTCGGGATGCTCGACCTCGAGCGCGGTGCCCGCATGTCCGGGTCCATGTTCCCGCTGTTCCGCGGGGTGGGAGCACGCCTGCTCCGGGCGCTCACCGCCTTCGCCCTCGACCGCCACGCCGATGCGTTCGAGGAGGTCCGGCCTCCCACGTTGGTGCGCACCGACACGATGGTGTCGACCGGGCACCTGCCGAAGTTCGAGGAAGAGGCGTACCATATCGAGCGCGATGACCTGTGGGCCATCCCGACCGCCGAGGTTCCCCTCACGTCCATGCACCGTGGGGAGATCCTCGAAGAGCACGACCTCCCCCTGCGCCTGACGGCGGCCACCGCCTGCTTCCGGCGCGAGGCCGGGGCTGCCGGACGTGACACCCGGGGACTTCTGCGGGTGCACGAGTTCGACAAGGTGGAGCTGTTCGCCTACGCCACAGCGGGGCAGGCTCCGGCAGTGCACGCCGACATGGTGGCCCGGGTGGAGTCGCTGCTCCACGAGCTCGATCTCGAGTACCGGGTCCTCGATCTGTGCACGGGTGATCTGGGCAGCTCGTCTGCTCGTACGTTCGATCTGGAGGTCTACGCGCCCGGCGCCGACCTGTGGCTCGAGGTGTCGTCCGTCAGTTGGTTCCGCGACTACCAGGCCCGGCGGGCGAACATCCGGTACCGGCCGGCGGGGGGTGGGGCTCCGGTGCTCGCGCACACGTTGAACGGCTCGGCACTGGCCTGGGCCCGGATCTGGGCGGCGTTGGTGGAGACGGGACGCCGAGCGGACGGCTCGGTCGAGCTCCCCGAAGTCCTGGCTCCCTACCTGGGCTCGGCGCGTGTCGTTGCCGGTTCTGCCTGAGCACCGGCCGGGCAGCGCCCTGGCACGGCGACGTGGTGGGGCCGGATGGTGAAGTCGTAGGCACGGCGCTTGGCAGCCGCTACCTCGTCGAAGACGTCGTCGGGAACATCCACGACGGCACCGCAACGGTCGCACACCAGGTGCTGGTGGTCCTGGTGGCCTGTCGGCCAGGCTCGGTCACTGGGGCCAGGCTCGGTCACTGGCCCCGGGGCATCTCGAACCGGTAGCCCACACCCCGCACGGTGGTGATGCTCGTCGGCGACGACGCGTCGGTCTCCACGTGGGCCCGGAGCCGCTTGATGTGCACGTCGAGCGTCTTCGTGTCGCCGACGTAGTCGGTTCCCCACACCCGGTCGATCAGGGTGTCTCGGGTGAGCACCCGGCCGGCGTGAGACATGAGCAGCGCGAGGAGCTCGAACTCCTTGCGCCGGAGGTGGACCTCCTCGCCCCGGACGAAGACCCGGTGCCGCTCGGGATCCACCCGCACGTCGCCTACGGTGACCGCCGTCCCCTCGTCGGCGTCCTTCGCCTCGTGGCCACCGCCGGCGTCGGCAGCGTGGGGAGCACGGCGAAGCACGGCGTGCATGCGAGCCACCAGCTCGCGCAGCCGGTACGGCTTGGTCACGTAGTCGTCGGCTCCGACCTCGAGCCCCACCACGGTGTCGATCTCGGTGCCTTTGGCCGTCACCATGATGATCGGCACCGACGACTGGGCTCGGATGGCCCGGCACACGTCGATCCCCGACAGCTTGGGCAGCATGATGTCGAGGAGCACCAGATCGGGATCCGTCGCTTCGAACAGTGCGAGGGCCTCCGTGCCGTCGCGGGCCACGGTCACGGCGAACCCCTCCCGGGCGAGGCCGATCACCAGTGCCTCGACGAACCCCTCCTCGTCCTCGGCGAGCAGGACGGACACCGGTCGCGCCATCGCCGGCGGGGCGGCCTGGGTCCTGGCGCGGGGACCGGCCATCACGCGACCTCGATATTCAACGGAAGGATCAGCCGGAACGTCGAGCCCTCACCTTCGCGGGAGTCGACCTCCACCCGGCCCCCGTGGTTGGCCGCCACGTGTCGCACGATGGAGAGCCCGAGCCCGGTCCCGCCGGTCTGCCGGCTCCGGCCCTGGTCGACGCGGTAGAAACGCTCGAAGATCCGCTCGAGGTCACGCGAGGGGATGCCCACCCCCTTGTCCTCCACCTCGAGGACCACCTCCTCACCGGCTGACGAGCCGCGGAAGCCGACGGTGCCACCGTCGTAGGAGAACTTGACGGCGTTCTCGATGAGGTTCGCCAGAGCCGAGACCAGCTGGCGCCGATCGGCCATCACCGTCACGGGCGGATCGGGCTCCGAGATGGCCAGGTCCACGCCGCACTGCTCGGCAGCAGCACGCATCCGCTCGGCTGCCTCGGCCATGACCAGGCTGACGAGGACCGGCTCGCGTGGCGGTACTTCCTCCGACTCGATGCGAGACAGGTCGAGCAGGTCGTCGATGATCCGGCTGACCCGGAACGCCTCGGTGTGGATCCGGCTGGACAGGCGCTGGGCCACGGCCGGGTCGCCTTCGGAGACGAGCGTCTCGGCGAGCAGGCCCAGCGCCCCCATGGGCGTCTTCAGCTCGTGGCTGACGTTGGCCACGAAGTCGCGTCGGATCTCCTCGAGCCGGCGGTGCTCGGACACGTCGTCGATCACGGCGATGACCCCGAGGGCGCGGCGGCCGTCGTCGACGAGCTCGGTCCGCACCGCCAGGGTCCGCCTGGGCGGGCCGTAGAGATCGAGCGTCCGCTCGGCGTTGCCCTTCTGCCAGGTCGAGCCGAGGAGGTCGACCACGGCCTGGGCGGCCAGCGCATCGCCGTGGCGCCCGTCCATCAGGCCGGCGGCCCGGGCGTTGCGGAACACGACCTTGCCCTCCTCGTCGCACACGATGACCCCCTGGGGGAGCGTGTCGAGGGCGCGCCGCAGCCGCATGGCATCGGCGGAGGACTCGGCGACGGCTTCTGCTGCCCGGTCGGTGACGAGCTCGAGATGGTGCAACGCCGGTTCGATCCCGGCCGGGTTCTGCTGCGGCGCGTCGATGCCGAGGCGGGAGGACAGGGCGGAGAGTCGTTGCTCGAGCCCGCGGCGCCCGGAGCGTCGGCCCAGGGCCGCCGCGACGACCACGGCGATCAGCGCAGCCGCTACCACTGCACCGAGGACTGTTTCGCCCGTCGTCTGCGAGATGGAGGAGGCGAGCACCGTCTCCAGCATGGCAGGCGGTCGGCCTGCAGCAGGGGAGCCGGCCGCCTGCAGCGCTTCCAGGCCAGGCCAACTGCCGCAGCCAGCAGCAGGAATACATGAAACACCATAGAAAGTATTGCAAGGGGTTGGGAAGGCCTCTAACGTGCAGTTGAGGGCGCCGTGCGGGCGCCAGGAGGCGAGGAGGCTCGATGGCCGCGTGGTGGGCAACACCGATGCTGGCGATGGACGTGCAGTTGCAGCCGAACCCAGGCGGGCTGCCCGGTGGCGCTGTCCTGCAGCAGCTCACCAACGGGCTCGGGGCCTGGGCTTTGGTGCTGGCCCTCGCCGGCTTGCTGGTGGGGGCGGGGATCTGGGCACTCGGCTCGCACTCGCAGAACTACCAGCAGTCGTTCACCGGCCGGCGTGCCGTCCTTGTGTCGGGCGTGGCGGCCCTGCTGATCGGTGCTGCTCCCGCCCTCGTCAACTTCTTCTTCCATATGGGTCAAGAGGTCAAGTGAGCCTCACCTCCGGCATTGTCGGCGGGCTGGCCGGTGCCGGTATCGGGGCGGTGTTCGGTGCCGCCGGGCGCTGGGTAGCCGACGGGGCGGTCTGGTTGCTCGACCAGGTCGGACACGCTATGTCGGCGACGACCACCGTCCCGCTCGACACGAGATGGTTCGCCGAGCACCAGGCGGTCATGGTGTCGCTGGCCGGCGCCGTCGTCCTGCCGATGCTGTGCTGCACCGTCCTCCAGGCGGTGCTCCGCCAAGATGCCGGCATGGTGCTCCGTGCCGTCATGGTCCAGCTGCCCCTGGCCATGCTGCTGACCGGCGTCGTGGTGGTGCTCGTGCGGCTGGGCCTGGCGCTGACCGACGCCCTGTCGGCCCGGGTGCTGGCGGGTGCAGGAGCCGACTCCGGCAATGTGCTGGCTCCGCTCGTCAGCTTCCTGAGCGCCACCGGCCTGGGTGACCCGACGGTACCGGGGTTCGTCTTGTTCCTCGGAGGGCTGCTGGCCGCCGTGGCCGCCCTGACGCTCTGGCTCGAGCTGGTGGTCCGCTCGGCGGCGGTATCGGCTGCCGTGCTGTTCTTGCCGCTGGCCCTGGCGGCGCTCGTCTGGCCGGCGGTGTCCCACTGGTGCCGGCGCCTCGCCGACACGCTGGTCGCCCTCTTGCTGTCCAAGCTGGTGGTGGCAGCGGTGCTTTCGCTGGCAGCCGGAGCGGTGGCTGGCGGCAGCGGTGCGAGCGGACCGGGGGGCGGCGGTTTTGCCGGCGTCGTGACCGGCCTCGCCCTGCTGTTCATCGCGACCGTGTCGCCGTTCACGCTGTTGCGCCTGGTGCCAGCGATCGAAGGCGGTGCCGTCGCCCATCTGGAGTCGACACGTCACCGGATGCGGCAGGCGGCGCATGCGCCTGTCCGGGCAGCGGGCGTGATCCTGGGTTCGGTGAGCGGCGGCCCGGGCGGCGCCTTGGCCGCCGCTGCCGGGCCGATCGGCGAGATGGGAAGGTCGTCGGTCGGCGCCGTGGTCGGCAATCCGCAGTCCACCGCCGCTGCGGCCCAGGCCGTGGGTGGTGCCGGTGGACATGCGTCCACCGGCACCGACGCCGCCCCGAGCGGCCCGTCGGGGACCGAGGGCCTGCTCCCCGGCGGCGACCTCGGCACGCAGGCCACCCGGATCCTCGACCAGGTCTCTGGCGGCGCCGACAGTAGCGGGGACAGTAGCGGCGTCAGTAGCGGCGATGGCACCAGGGGCGGGCAGGCGTCGTGAGCGAGGACGATCCCGCCGTCCACCGCTACCGGTTCGGTCCGCTCGAACGGCGGGGCCTGATTGCCGGGTGGCGTGGCGGACAGGTCATCGCCCTGGCAGCCGGGCTGCTCGTCGGCGTCGGGCTCCTGCGGGCCTGGCCGTCGCTGGCCGGCGTCGGCGCCGCAGTGGCCGTCGTCGGCGGTGCGGCGTTCGTCGCGGTGTGGCCGCTGGCGGGTCGGACGGCGGAAGAGTGGTGCCCCGATGTGCTCAGGTTCGCTGCCGACGACATGGCGCGCCGCCTGCACGGCTTGCGGCCCGGCCCGTTCAGCGGCATCGACCTCATGCCGGTCGACGTGGACCCGACCGGCTTCGATGCCGGTTCCGCCCCGCCGCCCGACCTGTCGGCAGCGGCCGGACGCGGCCGGGTGGCCGGTGTGCTGGTCGATCGCCGCGCCCGCACCTACACCGCGGTGATGGCGGCGACGGGGCCCGGCTTCGTGCTCGGTAGCGAGGCGGAGCAGGCCCGCCAGGTGGGTGGCTGGGCCGGGGTGCTGGCCTCGATGGCACGCCAGGGATCCGTCGTGCACCGGCTGCAGTGGGTGGAACGAGCGGTCCCCGAGCGCGGCGACCAGTTGGTCGCCGACGCCGGGCAGCGGCGCCGGCTGTCCGGCGACACCGCAGCGGGACGCAGCTACGACGAGCTGCTGGCTGCGGTGCCACCGGTCACGAGCCGTCATGAGGTCTTGGTGGCGGTGGCGGTGCACGGCGGCCGGGCCGCCCGGGCCGTCCGCACGGCGGGCGGAGGCGACGGAGGCGCTTGCACCGTGCTGCTGCGCGAGGTCGCCGCTCTTCGGCGCCGGCTGGCGGATGCCGGTGTCCGTGCCGGGCCAGCCCTGGCGCCCCACCCGCTGGCTGCCGCGGTGCGGCGCGGCTTCACCAGTGTCCCCACGCCGGGAGACCACGATCGACGCCAACCCCGGCCGTGGCCGCAGATGGCCCGGCCCCTCTGGTCGTCGGCGCAGGTCGATGACCTGTGGCACGTCACCTACTGGGTTGCCGAATGGCCCCGGCTCGACGTGGCCCCGGACTTCCTGGCCCCGCTGCTGCTCATGACGGGGGTCCGGCGTGCGGTGTCGGTGGTGATGGAGCCGGTCGCTCCGCTTCGAGCCGCCCGCCAGGTGGAGCAGGCCCGCACGGCGGGCGTGGCAGACGCGGAGCTGCGCCGGCGGGGCGGCTTCCTGGCCACGGCACGCCAGCGGCGCGAACATGACGTGCTGGCCCGGCGTGAAGGCGAGCTGGCCGATGGCCACGGGCAGTACCGCTTCTCTGCATACGTGACGGTCAGCGCCGAGGATCCTGAGGCGCTACAGGCAGCCTGCGGGCGTGTCGAGCAGACTGCTGGTCAAGCCTCGCTGGAGCTGCGGCGCTGCTTCGGCGACCAGCTCGACGCTCTGGCCGCCACCCTGCCGATCGGGCACGGGCTCCGCTGACCGTGGGCCGCGCCGCGCACCAGGTCACGACCCGGCACCTGGGTGCCGTCTACCCGTTTGCCGCCGAGCCGGGCCTCGGCGCCAGCGGGGTGGTCGTCGGCCGCGACCTGCTCGGGGGGGTGTTCGCCTACGACCCGTTCGAGCTGTACCGCGACGGGGTGCTGACGAACCCCAACCTTGTCGTCTTCGGGCAGATTGGCCGGGGCAAGAGCGCCCTGGTGAAGACCTACCTGTGGCGTCAGGCGGTTTTCGGTCGCCGTGCCTGGGTCGTCGACCCGAAGGGCGAGTATGGGCCGCTGGCCGAGGCATGGGGGGTGACCCCGCTGTCGCTGCGCCCCGGCGGGCATGTCCGGCTCAACCCGCTCGACGCGCCCGGGATCGGTCTGGCCCATGGTCCCGGCGGTCGGAGCGGGTTGGCGGTCCGGAGCGAGGCCGGCGGCCGGAGCGGGCACGGGGAGACGGCGCGGCGCCGTGCCGAGCTGCTGGTGTCGCTGGCCGCCGCCGGCCTGGGCCGTGCCTTGGCTCCCACCGAGCGGACCGCCGTCGAGCTGGGTGTGACAGCGGTCTCCACCGGGTCCACGTCGGTGCCCACCCTCCCCGACGTGGTCGACGCGCTCCTCGCCCCGACCGCCCAGACGGCCGCCGCTGTACGCACCGACGCCGCCGGCTTGGCGGCCGATGGGCGGCAGGTGGCGCTCGAGCTGCGTCGGCTGGTGACCGGCGACCTCTGCGGCATGTTCGACGGGCCGACCACGCCGGGGATCGATCTCGACGGGCCACTGGTGGTGCTCGACCTGTCGGCTGTCTACCACTCGGCGGCGCTCGGCGTCCTCATGACCTGCGCCACCGCGTGGCTGCAGACCCGGTTGCAGCAGGGAGTGACGTCGGGCGTGCTGCTGGTCGTCGACGAGGCATGGGCCATCTTGAGGAACCTGGAGGTGGCCCGGTGGCTGCAGGCATCGTGGAAGCTGGCCCGGGCCTGGGGGGTGGCCAACATGGTCGTGCTCCACCGGGTGTCGGACCTGCAGTCGGGCGGCCCTGCCGGATCCGAGCAGGCCAACCTGGCCCAGGGACTGCTGGCCGACTCGGAGACGCGGATCGTGTACGCGCAACCGGCAGGCGAGGTGGAGCTGGCCGCCCGGCTGCTCGGATTGTCCTCCACCGAGGCGGAGCTCGTGCCGCAGCTGCGCCGCGGCGTCGGCCTGTGGAAGGTTGGGAGCCGGTCGTTCCTGGTCGAGCACCGGCTGTCCCCGTCCGAGGTGGGCCTGATCGACACCGACAGCCGGATGCTCCGGGCCTGATCGTGCGGGTGCTTCTCCAACTGGTGGCTGCGTCGCTACTGGCGGTGGGATGGTGGGCCACCGCGCCCGCCCGCGGATCGGGCGGAGGCCGGGGCGCCGGTCGGCGCGACGCGGGCATGGGGAGGGTCGCGGGACGCCGCTTCGGTGCACCCGGCGACGATCCGGCACGTTGGGCCACCCGCCGCGACATCGCTCCCCTGCGGGTCAGCGGTGCCGGCTCCGGCCGCTTGGTGATCGGATCGGCCGGCCGGAGCCTGGTGGCTGTCGAGCGCGGCCACTCGCTCCTGGTGGTCGGGCCGACCCAGAGCTACAAGACGACCGGGCTGGCCGTTCCGGCTCTGATCGAATGGTCCGGTCCGGTCCTGGCAGCGTCGGTCAAAGGCGACCTGGCGCGGGCGACCGCCGGCTGGCGACAGCGACTGGGGGATGTCCGGGTGTACGACCCGA
>JAJYAB010000301.1 GCA_021779775.1 Actinomycetes bacterium | reverse complement strand
CTCAATCACCGGACCCGGCATGATCGACGGCGAGGGGCTTAGCCGCGGCTTCGGTCGCAAGGACGTCCCACCCGGCCCCCACCACGCCTGGCCCAAACGCACCGACGTCACCCCCGGCGTCACCGGTCCCTTCCATCCCGGCCCCTTCGGCTGGCCCAGCGCCCACGACGCCCTCCCCGCCGGCGTCGGAAACAAGTCCATCGCCCTGAAGGACTGCCGCAACGTCATCCTCCGCGACTTCACCATCCTCCACGGCGGCCACTTCGGCATCCTCGCCACCGCCGCTGACAACCTCACCATCGACAACCTCAAGATCGACACCAACCGCGATGGCATGGACATCGACTGCTGCAAGAACGTCCGGGTCTCGAACTGCTTCGTAAACTCGCCCTACGACGACGGCATCTGCCTGAAGAGCAGCTACGGCCTCGGCACCAAGCGCGCCACCGAGAACGTCACGATCACCAACTGCCAGGTCAGCGGTTTCGTGGAGGGCACCCTGCTCGACGGCACCTACAAGACCGAGCAGAACCACCGGCCCACCGGCCGCATCAAGCTCGGCACCGAGGCCAACGGCGGCTTCAGGAACATCGCCATCTCCAACTGCGTCTTCGACCATTGCTGCGGCCTCGCCCTGGAGGAGGTAGACGGCGGACGCATGGAAAACGTCGTCGTCTCCAATCTTTCGATGCGCGACATCGTGAACGCGCCCATCTACATCACGCTCGGCGCCCGCCTGCGCGGACCCAACCACCCGGCCGTGGGCACCGCCCGCGGCATCAAGATCAGCTCCGTCGTCGCAACCGACGTGCACTCTCCCCAGGGCGTGATCATCGACGGCGTCCCGGGGCACCCGGTCGAAGACCTGTCGCTCAGCAACATCCTCATCCGCTACGCTGGCCAGGTCGCGACCAGGCCCGCGTCGTATGAGGTCCCCTCCTACGTGAAGGCCTACCCCGAACCCAGCGTTTACAAAACGCTCCCCGCCTACGGGCTCTTCGCCCGCAACGTGCACCGGCTGACCCTCCGCGACGTGACCTTCCAGCTCGACTCTCCCGATGCGCGCCCGGCCCTCCTGCTCAACCACATCGATGATGCGGAGCTCGTGCGCGTGCGCGCGGACCACGCCGCCGGCACGCCCGCACTCGTGCAGCAGGATGTCACCGGCCTCGTGACCCGCGACTGCCGCGATCTCACGGCGTCCCCATAATCTGGCGACAACCGCCCCGGGCGGGGCGCGCAGCGCTCTGCCCGGCAGCGATTTGCAGTCTCGCCCTGGCGCGACGGGGGAACCCCCCCAGAGGGC
Organism: Actinomycetes bacterium; assembly: GCA_021779775.1. Taxonomy (GTDB): domain Bacteria; phylum Actinomycetota; class Acidimicrobiia; order Acidimicrobiales; family UBA8190; genus JAJYAB01. The sequence continues at coordinate 2,072 of JAJYAB010000301.1, read as the reverse complement.
ACGTGCGTATAAGCACGCATCCAGGAGCGGTTTCCGCAGCTTGATCAACGGCGGGCAATCCTGTGGTGTGCCAGCACCCCCGTTCCACATGCGAAGTCCACTGCACGCCGCTTCGCGTCAGGTTCATACCCGCCGCGTCCTCAAGGTCCTGCTGTCGCTGACCGTCCTGTTCATCGCAACCGTCGTCCGGGCGCAGGACCCGACGGCGGCCCTGTTCACCCACATCGCCGACTTTTGGATGCAGTCCGGGCAGCGCCAGCAGATCCCGCACCCCGCCGACTTCAAGGTGTTGGTGAGCTACAGCGATCCGGAATGGCATATCCTCTGGGGTTTCGAAAACGGCATCGGCGTATTCCTTCCGCTTCAGGATAAGCCCCTGAACGTCGTTCCAGGCCAGCTCGTCCGACTTCAGGGTCTGATCTCCACCGACGGCATGGACGTGAAGCAGGCCACGGTGCTCGGCACGCCCGGACTCCCCAAACCGGTGGACATCACCCACAGCCTCATGGCGTGGAACGCGAACAACCTGAAGGAAATCACCGTCGAGGCCTATGTCGACCGGCAGGAAATCAACGACACCCGGCACACCCTGCTCAGCGGCATCGTCGATGGGCACCGGGTGGCAATCCGAGTCCTGGATACGACCCAATCCTCACCACCCTCCCTGGAGGGCTCGTTCATCAGGGCCCAGGGACTCTACGTCTGGACCACCGACGCGACCGGCCAGCTGCACCATCTGGAGATCTTTGTCACGGGCTTCGGCAATATCCACGTGGTTCGCTGGCTCTCTTCCGATCCACGTTTCGACACACCCGTTGCGTCGGTCGATTCGCTCAACACCAAGCCCGAAGGAACCCAGGTGCACGTCACCGGCCGGGTCGTCACCGACGCCCCCGGCGAAAACGTGATCATCCGCGACGGCACGGGCCAGCTCGAGGTCGAGTCTGCACAGACCTCACCCCTGGCTCCGGGCGCTGAAATCGAAGCCATCGGAACCGTCCGTGGTCGCGGGCCGACGCTTCGCCTTGAAAACGCTTTCTTCCGCAACGCCGGCAAGGCCGCTCACTCCGCCCTTTCCGCCCAGGCGCGGAGCCTGCGCCTTCGGATCGCCGACGACGTCAACGAACTGAGCCTCGCCGACGCCGCCAAGGGTTACATCGTCCAGCTCACCGCGGTAGTCACCTGGTCCAGTCCGCACGCGCGGTTCTTCTTCGCCCAGGACGCCAGCGGCGGCATTCGCGTCGACCTCGGCGCCGAAGGTCTGCTGCCTCCCGAGGCGGGTCGTCTCGTCGCCATCGACGGCACCACCGTCGCCGGCCGGCTCACCCCCCGGATCCGCGCCACCAGCCTGCGCAGCCTCTCCGACCTGAACCTCCCGCCCGCCACCCGCCTGACGCTGGACCAGGCGCTCACCGGCTACGAGGAGGACAGCCTCGTCGAAATCGAGGGTTACCTTCGGGCCGTGGAGCCTGGCGGCACCGATGTGACTGCGGACCTCTCGACCCCCGCGGGCAATTTCACCGCCCACCTGCGGGCCGGCACCGACCTCAGCCGAGCCCTGCGCTCCGTCGTGCTGGTGCGCGGCGTCTGCACCCGCGTGGCCGACCGCCGCGGCCGCCCCTCTGGCGTCGTGCTCTGGGTCAACTCCGCCGAGGACATCACCGTGGAATCCGCGTATCCGTCCAATCCCGACGCGGTGCCCCGCCACACGATCGCCGAGCTGAATCGCTTCTCCGGCCGCGCGCGCACCCGCTGGGTCCGCACCGACGGCGTCGTCACCCTGCAGGAGCCCGGCCGCTACCTCTACCTCCAGGACGGCAACGAGAGCCTGAAGGCGCTCGACCGCGCCACGGCGCCGCTCGCCCCGGGCTCCCGGGTCGAACTCATGGGCCTCCAGGGCCAGGAAGGCGGACGCTTCGTGCTTCGCGAGGCCACCGTGCTCAGGGACCAGCCCGGCTCCGACCTCCCTGCGACCCCGATCGAACCGGCCGCCAAACCCGCCGACTCGCTCGACGGCCGTCTCGTCCGGATCCAGGGCACGCTCGTCGACGAATCCCCGCGGCAGGGCCATC
>JAJYAB010000300.1 GCA_021779775.1 Actinomycetes bacterium | reverse complement strand
CCCACCCCCTGTAACAACGTGATGAAGTCGTAGAGGCTGGAGGCGGCGATCGTCACCGGCTCACGGGGGGCGACGAGACTGCGGGCCTGCACGTCGAGGCACGAGTAGAAAGCGTTGTCCAGGGCCGCGTCGTGGACCGGCGTCGACGCCAGCTGGCGACGCACCGTCGCGTTCGCGCTGACAGCCTGGATGGCCAACCCGACCACGGCCGCCACCGCGACGACGGCCCCGACCGCCATGACGACCCCCCGCTGGCCGCGTCCCCATCCGGGCGCCCGATCGGCTGTACCGGCTCGGCCCACGACGGCCGACGCTACCAGCCTGCGCTGGCGTGCCCGGGGCCGGCACGGGCCCCACGGCGTGGTGCCACCGGCTCACTGGGACGTGGCCGCGGCCATCATGCAGTCCGGGACGGTTGGCGGCGGCCCGGCGGGGAAGGCGGCGGTGCCGACACAGGACCGGAAGGCGTGAGCATCGATCCGCAAGGGGGGGCGCTGGTCGCGAGCCAGGCGCCACGTCCACGCCCGTGCCACGAACCGGGGAGGGGCCCCGACAGCCGCGGTGATCAGCCCCACCGCGTACGAGGTATGGAGGCCCTGCTCGTAGGGGGGCAGCTCCGGCTGGTCCGGAACCACCACGATGGTCACGCCCCAGGAACGCAGCGCGTGGCGCACCGCGGCGATCGTGGACGGTGCGTACGCCGTCGAAGGGTCGAGGATGAACGTGGCGTTCGACAGCGCCGAGATGCCCGCTCTGCTCGCGCCTACCTGGAGGTGCGCACCTCCAGGGCCGCCGCCCTCGGCGAGGGCGAAGGACATCCTGTCGACCGCCTGCCAGGTCAACGACGACTGGAAGCCGCCGAACGTGCTCGGGTATGCGAGGACCACCTGCCTCGGGGGGAGGTGCGGCGCGACGGCCTCGAACCACCGGGGCAGCGTCACCGGGCGTGCCGCCAGTGGGACATTGCCCTTGGCGACCTCGGTCATGGGAACGAGGGCCACCGCGGCCACCGCGACGGCAGCCCCGGCGCCCAGGGCACGGCGCCACATCGCGCGGTGGCGAGGTCGGCCCCGTGGCCCCGCGGTGCGGACCAGCCGCCCCACCGACTCGTGGGTCCGGTCCACGATCACCCCCAGCACGATGGCGACGCAGAGAAAGGTCATCGCCATGAACCGGTCCGGCAGGACGTTCCGGACGATGGGGATGCGCGACAGCGCCCGCCACGGCACCCAGAACGGGTTCACCTGGGCAACGGTGGTGAGGCTCAGCGAGATCGAGGCAGCGGCGAGCGTGCCGAAGAGCCACAGGCGCCGGTCCCGCCGCCAGACCAGGTTGCCGACCACGGCTACCACGATGAGCCCGGTGCCGAGAAAGTCCGCCTGGTGGAGTGCCACGCCCTGGTAGCCGCCGATCCGGTGGGCCAGCACGGTCTCGGTCGCCGTCGAATTCAGGCGCACGAGCCCGGAGAGCGTGATGCCGTCGATCCCCGGGGCCAGCGTGGGCCAGACCAGCCCGGAAAGGTGCGCCGGTCCGGCCAGGGCGAACCAGACGGGATAGACCAGGAGGGCACCGGCAACCAGCGTCGCTACGCCCAGGCCGATCGCTGCGTGGCATGCCCGGGCCCGCAGCTCCGCCGGGTGGCGGATCGCCGCGTAGCCCACGACCAGCACGCCGCCGATCAACCCGACGATGACCATGATCGTCAGGATCTCGGTCCCGACGAACAGTTGGACCACGATGAGCAGGCCGAGCACGACGCCGACGGGCACGGCCCGGCGTCGCTGGCGGATCAACAGCTCGTCGAGGCACACCACGACGAGCGGGGGGATCGCCGCCATGGCGACCATCAGGTGGGCATCGATGAGGTTGACGACGATGACGGGCGAGAACCCGTAGAGCAGGCCGCCGACGAAGGCGGCCGGCATCCACGACACCCACCGCCGGAGCAGCACGAACATGGCCAGCGCCGAGAGGACCGGGCTGAGCGTGAGGGCCACGTTCAACGTGGCGACAGGCCCGAATAGCCAGGTGACCGGGGCCAGCACCATGCCGATGGCCACCACGCTCGTGTTCGACAGCAGGTTCACCCCGGTCGGGTGGAACATCGCCGTCGAGTACAGCGGGCTCACACCGTGGGAAATGGCGTAGGCAGGCCACTCGAGGAACCAGGTGAAGAGCGAGCTGTCTCCACACCCGCAGGTGGTGGTGGAGGTCGGGTGGCTCGACCACACATCCCACCAAACGACGACCGACAGCACCAGGTAGGCGCCGGCTGCCAGGAGCAGGGGGCGGACCCGGTGAGACGGCGCCACGTCAGGACCGGAAGCATCACCCGGGCCACTCGTGCCCGGCTCGGGCCCCGGTCGGTCGGGCCCCGGTCGGTCGGGCGCCCGCCGGCCAGCCGCCGATCGGTCGGGCGCCGGTCGGTCGGTGAGCGTCACCGGTGGATCGACCGCGTCACGGCAGCCTGAGGCTTCCGTCGACGCCCCGGACCGCCAGCCCATCAGCCACCAGACCGACCACCACCCGCACCACCCGACCCTCGTCGTCGGGCCATCCGGCAACTTCGGCCAACGCGACAGCGGGCACCGGCCCGCTTCGCAGCGCGGCGACGATCCGGCCGCGGCCCTGGCGGTCCGATCCGGCGAACCGCCCCTGCGCCGGCGACGATCGCCCAGGGTCGGGCTGGGGCATGCCCGCCCCGGCCCAGCGGCAGCCGGATGCGAGCGGGCACGACCCGCACCGGGGAGCCCTGGCGGTACAGATCGTCGCCCCGAGCTCGAGCATCGCCTGGTTCCAACGCCACGCGTCGGCCGGCGGTACCAGCTTGTCAGCCACCCGCTGCACCGTGGCGGGGGTCATCGGGGCCCCTGCCACCGCACGGCAGAGGACGCGGCGCACGTTCGTGTCGACGACGGCGGCCGGCTGCTCGAAGGCGAAGACCAGCACGGCACGGGCCGTGTAGGGACCCACGCCCGGCAGGGTCTGCAGCTCGACCCGGTCGGCGGGCACCATGGCCCCGTGGCGCTCGGTCACCACGCACGCCGCCCGGTGGAGCTGCACGGCCCGCCGGTTGTACCCGAGCCCTCCCCATGCCACCAGCACGTCGCCCGGGGCGGATGCGGCGCAGGCGGCGGGCGTCGGCAAACGACTGAGGAACCCCGGCCACACCTCGGCCACCCGGGCGGCCTGCGTCTGCTGCAGCATGACCTCGCTGACCAGCACCGCCCATGGGTCACGGGTGTCCCGCCAGGGCAAGGGCCGCAGACCGTCGGCCAGCTCCAGGACCTGACGGCGCATCCGGCGCAGCGCGGCACCCGACGGCACCGCGCCCGAAACGGCACCCGACGGCACCGCGCCCGCAACCGCCACCCACGACAC
>JAJYAB010000299.1 GCA_021779775.1 Actinomycetes bacterium | reverse complement strand
CAGGCACACGGGGACGCTCACCAGGCACACGGGGACGCTCACCAGGCACACGGGGACGCTCACCAGGCACACGGGGACGCTCACCAGGCACACGGGGACGCTCACCAGACCATGGTGGCCTATCGAACCTGCCACCGTGCGGACGGGCTGCCCGGTCAGTGGCGGCGGAGCAAGCGCCCGACCACGATCGCCACCTCGTAGAACACGACCAGCGGTATGGCCATTGCCAGCATCGAGAAGGGATCGCTGCTCGGCGTCAGCACCGCCGCGGCGACCGTGATCAGCACGATGGCCCACCGGCGCCACGAAGCCAGGGCGGCCGGGGTCACCACCCCGGTCAGCTCGAGCGCCACCAGGACGACCGGGAACTCGAACGTGATGCCGAACACCAGCATTAACGTGACGATCAAGCTGAGGTACTTGCCCGGATCGAATATGCGCGTCAGCGAGGGGCCGCCGATCGAGTTCAGGAACTGCAGCGCGTGAGGAAATGTCAGGTAGGCCAGGAAAGCACCGAAGGCGAAGAAGACCACCGAGGCCGCCGCGAACGGAACGGCATACCGGCGTTCGTTGCGGTTCAGACCAGGGGTGATGAACCGCCATATCTCCCAGAAGATCACCGGAGATGCGAGGAACAAGCCTCCGTAGGCGGCGATCTTCACCCGCAGGGCCAGGCCGTCGAGGGGCCCGGTGACGTACAAGGCACAGTGCCGGGGGCCTGCCACCCGGCAATACGGCTCCTTCAGCCAGTGGAGGATCTGGGGGTAGACGACGAAGGCCAGCACCGCCGCCACCACGAACGCCAAGGCTGCCACCATGACCCGCGTCCGGAGCTCGGCGATGTGCTCGACCAGCGTCATGGCATCGGGCCGCGGGCGGCCGCGACGGCGCAATCGGCCGAGGATCGAAAGTGCCACTGGCGGGCTCAGTTCATGCTCGGGTCGTCGGGCACGGCGACGACCCGGTGGTCGGCGCCACCCGTCGGACCAGACGGCGACGCCGAGGTGGGGAACGTCTCCCACGTCTCTGCGCCGGCCCACGGCGCCCGGGTCGCCGTACCGGGGAGATGCGGACCACCCAGAGGAGGAGGATCGCTGATGCTTCTCGCCTCGAGTGGCGTAGCCCCGGCACGCGATGGCCCGTGGGGCTCCACGCTGGCGGACGTGTCGTCGGCCGCGTCAGCTTCCATGCTCCGTGCGTGGTCGTCGGCCAAGCGATCGAGGTATCCGAGCGGCGAGCGCACCACCTCGGTGATCCGCTCGGTGGTCGGGAGATCCGGGAACGTCGATCGGACCTCTGCTTCCAGCTTTTCGCGCCAACGCCTCAGGTCACCCCATGCCGCGCCGATCTGCCGAGCCAGGCCGGGCAGCTTGTCCGGGCCCAACACCACGAGGGCCACCACCAAGATAACGAGCAGCTTGACCGGGCTCAGATCCAGCATCGTGCCGATTCTACGGTTCGACCATCTGAGGCGGATGGGGCGGTCGATCCGCTACAAGCCGCCGGCATGCCCGAGGGGCCAGATACGGGCGTCGGCCCGGCCTACGATCAACGATCTGCTGATCGGGCCGAACACGCGGCTGTCACTCGAATTGCCCCGATCGTCCCCCATGACGAAGTAGTGGCCGGCGGGGATCCTGGTGGTCGTGATCGGCCCGCCCGGATTTCCCCGGGCGGACGCAGACAGCCAAGGCTGGCCGATGGGCCGCCCGTCGATCAGCACGGCACCGTCCGGTGCCGGCGAGATGGTCTCGCCAGGCAGGCCGATGACCCGCTTGACCAGGTCCGCGACATGAACAGGCTCGCCCGGAGGGCGCCGGAAGACGACGATGTCGCCCCGGTGGATCCCCGTCAGGTGGAACGCCAGCTTGTCGACGAGGATGCGAGCGCCGATCATCAAGGTGGGCTCCATGGAACCCGACGGGATGAAGTACGTCTGAACGACGTATGTCCGGATACCGACATCGGCTGTTGGATCTGAGACGACGGAACGAGGGAGCAGCCCGCCACGAACGCCGGGGATGGACCGCCACCGGCCAGGGTCCCGATGCGATCGAGCGGCCATATCCGGAGATCCGCCTGGCCCACGATCAGCGATCCGGCGATAGGGCCGAAGTACCGGCTGTCCTGGGAGTCCCAGCGGTTGTCGCCCATCACGAAGTAGTGACCGGCGGGGATCCGCTGCGGCGTTATGGCTTGCCCAGGGTTGGCGCGGGCCTCGCTGGTCAGCCACGGTTGGGCGATGGGCTTGCCATCGATCGTGACGGCACCGTCGGCCGTCGAGGCAATCGTCTCGCCGGGCAGGCCGATCACCCGCTTGACCAGGTGCTGCAGGCTCTTGTCGGGCTCGCCGGGCGGCACGGCAAAGACAACCACGTCGCCGCGGTGCACCGCATGGAAGTCGTAGCTCAACTTGTCGACGGCGATGCGGTCCCCGATCCCGAGCGTCGGAGCCATGGAGCACGACGGGATGTAGAACGTCTGCACGACGAACGCCCGCAGCGTGAACGCCAGGGCGAGCGCCAACACGACCACGATGACGAGGTCGACCCACGAATTGCGGTGCCGGCGAGCCCGGGATGCCTCGTCCGACGGCGGCACCGCCTCGTCCGACGGCGGCACCGCCTCGTCCGACGGCGGCACCGCGTCGTCCGACGGGGGCACCGGCTCGTCCGACGGGGGCACCGGCTCGTCCGACGGGGCGGAAGGCTCCTCGGTGGTCGTCACAGACTGGCGATCAGCTTCTCGACACGATCGTCGTGGGAGCGGAACGGGTCCTTCAGCAGCACCGTGCGCTGGGCCTGGTCGTTCAGTTTCAGGTGGACCCAGTCCACCGTGAAGTCCCGGCGCCGCTCCTTGGCCCGTCGGATGAACTCGCCCCGAAGCCTGGCTCTCGTCGTCTGCGGAGGCTGGCTCATCGCCTCGGTGATCGCCGCATCCGTCGTGATCCGCTCGACCAGGCCATGTTGCTGGAGCCGGTAGAAGAGCCCGCGGCTCTGGTCGACGTCGTGGTACTGCAGGTCGAGCAGCCCGACCCGAGGATGCGACAGCGGCAGGCTGTGACGCGCCCGGTAGGCCTCCACCAGCTGGAGCTTGGCCACCCAGTCGCATTCCCTGGCCAGGGTCATGGGATCGGACTCGAGGGCCTTCAGGCAGTGCTCCCACATGTCGAGCGCCTGGCTCTCCTGCGGGGAGAGCCCGTGGGTGTCCCGGTAGCGCAGCGCCCGGCTCAGGTACTCCGACTGGATGTCCAACGCGCTGACCTCGCGGCCGTTGGCCATGCGCACCTTGCGCTGGCAAGTGAGGTCGTGGCTGATCTCGCGTATGGCCCGGATCGGGTTCTCCAACGTCAGGTCGCGCAGAACTGTCCCCGGGTCCTCCAGCATCC
>JAJYAB010000013.1:2465-14170 GCA_021779775.1 Actinomycetes bacterium | reverse complement strand
CACCACCCGGGTGGTCTTGGGCACGGGGGCCGCTGCTGCTGCCGCACGCTCGGCGAGCACCGCACGCGCTTCGTCCGTGCGTTCGGCTGTGGCAGCCGTCGTCCCAGTCATCCGGGCCGCCGGGCCCGCCGGTGCAGGGTCGCTCTGGGTCCCGGTATCGAGGTCCGTCATCAGCTGCTCAGCTCCTCGCCACCCGCCCGCGCCGTCGGCCCGCGTCCCGGGTCAGGCGCGTGCGGTCTGGGCGACCGAGCTCTCGATCACGGCGTCGATAAAGCCGTAGTCCTTCGCCTCGACCGCAGTGAACCAGCGGTCGCGGTCCGAATCGGTCTCGATCCGCTCGATCGGCTGCCCGGTGTGGAAGGCGATCCGCTCGGCCATCATCCGCTTCAGGTAGACGATCTGCTCTGCCTGGATGGCGATGTCGGTCGCCTGCCCCTGCATCTGACCAGAAGGCTGGTGCATCAGGATGCGGCTGTGCGGCAGGGCGAACCGCTTGCCCGGTGTGCCGGCGCAGAGCAGGAACTGCCCCATGGATGCTGCAAGCCCGACGCAGATGGTGGCCACGTCGCAGCTGACGTACTGCATCGTGTCGTAGATGGCGAGACCGTCGGTGACCGAACCGCCGGGAGAGTTGATGTAGAGGGCGATGTCACGCTCATGGTCCTCGGCTGCGAGCAGCAGCAGCTGTGAGCACACCAGGTTGGCCACCGTCTCGTCGATGGCGCTCCCGAGGAAGATGATGCGCTCCTTCAGCAGCCGCTGGAACACGTCCAGCGAGGCCCCGTCCGCCAGTGACGCGTTCCGCATCGCCAGCGCCGGGCGCTCGGCAGCGGCGGAGCCGGCCCTGCCACTGGTGGCGGAGGCGGATGAGGCGGAGGCGGCAGAGGCCGGCCGCTTGACGTCGGGTTCGCAGACCATGGCACCGAGGCTACTCCGGGACGGAGAGCGCTCGGATCGTGCGGGTGCGGGCGAGAGGACTCGAACCTCCACCCCCGAAGGGACCGGGACCTAAACCCGGCGCGTCTACCTGTTCCGCCACGCCCGCAGCGGCGGCCCGCAGCGGGCCGCCGCTGCGCGACAGTACCGGCCTGGCCGGCAGTCGGGGCGTCAACGCTTCAGCGCGTCGAGCGCTCCCTGCAACGACGCCACGTAGGCCGGGCCGTGTAGGTCCGCAGAACACGCACGCCGGGCACCCCGTCGATCTGGGCGCTCCGGGCACTGGCCACTGGGTCAACAGGGATGGCAGCACCGGCGACGAGCCGGTGGAGCGACGCGCGACCATGAAGGCGCATGAACCTGCCGCCGACCTGCCCGGGCTCCGGGCTCCGGGCTCCGGGCTCCGGGCTCCGGGCTCCGGGCTCCGGGCTCCGGGCTGCGGCGAAGAACGGGCGGCGCTTCATCCGGTCTTCATCTTCGGAGCGTAGAACGGAGCCGCCGTGCGAATCCTGGTAGCCGAAGACGACCCGGGCCTGCGTGACGTGCTCGAGCGCGGACTACGCGAGCAGGGATACGTCGTCGATGCCGTTGCCGACGGCCGGGCCGCGGAAAACCACCTGCGGGCCTACGACTATGCGGCGGTCGTCCTCGACTGGAGGATGCCGGAGCGCTCCGGCGTCGACGTGCTGTTGGCGGCGCGCTCCCGCGGCGTCGACGCACCGGTGCTCATGCTGACAGCCCGGGACTCCACCGCTGATCGGGTCGCCGGGCTCGACGCGGGAGCCGACGACTATCTGGTGAAGCCATTCTCGTTCGACGAGCTGCTGGCCCGCCTGCGCGCCCTGCTCCGCAGGCCGGCGGCCACCACCCGACCGACGCTGGCCTGCGGCACCGTGGAGCTCGATCCAGTGAGCCGGGTCCTGACCGAGTCGGGTCGCCCGGTGGTGGTCACCGCCACCGAGCTGGCCATCGTAGAGCTGCTCCTGCGGAGGGCGCCCGGCGTCGTCGACCGCCGCACCATCGCCATCCAGGTCTGGGACAACGAAGCGGACGCGGTCGGCTCCAACACCATCGACGTGCACGTGGCGCGCATCCGGGCGAAGCTGGCCGGCTCGGGAACCAGGATCGACACCATCCGCGGGGTCGGCTACCGCATGGCGCCACAGTGACGGCGGCGAAACAGTGACGGCGGCGAAACAGTGACGGCGGCGAAACAGTGACGGCGGCGAAACAGTGACGGCGGCGAAACAGTGACGGCGGCGGGGCACATTCTCGTGCCCGGCCGCCGCAGCCCCGCTCCCCGTGGCTCGCGCCGGCCATTGCGCCACGCGTCCCGCGTGGCTTTGACAGCGACCGCACTCGTCGCCGTGCTCTCGATCGCCGTGGCTGGCGTGTTCGACGTGATCGTGTTCCATCACCTGAGCGCGTCCACCAACCGCCGCCTCGCCGAACGCCTCCAGCTGGTGGCCCACCTCGGCACGGGGACGATCCCGGAGGTGGCACCGACGGCCGATCTCGACGATGCCCCGATCCTCGTCTGGCTCCGGACCGGGAACGGCCCCCTGCGGCCGTTGACGCCGGCGACCCCGCGCCTCGCCGCGGCCACGGCCCGGCGCCGCCACCCGACGGACGTGCCCCTCGGTGGCACCACGCTGCGCGTCGAGCGCCTGGTCGTCCCCGGCGGCCGGATCCTGGTCGCCGGGCAGAGCCTGGCCCAGCTGCAGCGGGCACGTAACGACCTGCTGCTATCCGAGCTGATCGCCGACCCGCTGCTGCTGGCTGCCATGTACCTGAGCGCCCTCGTCATCGGGCTGCGTGCCTCGGCGCCGGTGGAGCAGGCCCGGCAGCGGCAGCTCGAGTTCACCGCCGACGCCTCACACGAGCTGCGCACACCGCTCGCCGTCATGCGGGCCGAGGTCGACCTGGCGCTCTCCTGCGAGCGGCAGCCGGCGCAGTACCGTGCCGTCCTCGCCCGGATCGACGGCGAGGGCAAGCGGCTGCATCGCATCGTCGACGACCTGCTCTTCCTGGCACGCTTCGACGCCGAGCCTCCGGGGCCCCCGCCGGAGCCGGTCGATCTGGGGGCGCTCGCCGACCGGTGCGCCGAGCGCTTCGCCCCCGTCGCCACTGCCAAGCAGATCCAGCTGTCGGTGGACCAGCCGGCCGATGCGGCGGTGTCGTTGCAGGCCCCGCCCGAGTGGATCGACCGTCTCATGGGCGTGCTGGTGGACAATGCCATCCGCTACGCGCCCGCCGGTGGCACCGCACGGCTGCAGGTGGCGAGCGCGCAGGGACGTGCCGTGCTCGGCGTGGAGGACAGCGGCCCAGGGATCCCCCCAGGGGAGCGGGACCGGCTCTTCGACCGGTTCCACCGGGCGACCGACGATCCGGGCGGCTCCGGCCTCGGACTGGCCATCGCCGACTCCGTCGTACGGTCGACCCATGCCCGGTGGCATGTCGGCGACGCGCCCGGGGGTGGCGCCCGGTTCGAGGTGTCGTGGCCCGCCGCCGTAAGCCATGTCCACCAGAAGGAGGCTGCCGTCCATGCATGATCCGCGCACCAGAGCACTGCCGTCACTCGGCGGGCGGGGGATGCACCGGCACCGCAGCGGCGTGCAGGGCAACGCGCGCCTCACCGCGATCACCGGCACCGTGCTGTTCGTGCTGCTCGCAGCGGAGGGCCTCACCATCCTGCGGGTCAGGGCGCTGCTCAGCCCGCACGTCTTCATCGGCATGATGCTGATACCACCGGTCGCCCTCAAGCTGGGAAGCACCGTCTACCGGTTCGGCCGCTACTACCTCCGTCACCCGCACTACCGCAGGAAGGGACCCCCGCCGCTCGTCCTGCGCCTGCTCGGTCCCGTCGTCGCCGCGACCACCGTCGCCGTACTGGCCAGCGGGGTGGCGCTCGTCTACGTGCCACGAAGCGACCGTGCCACGGTCCTGTTCCTCCACCAGGCCAGCTTCGTCGTGTGGTTCGCGGCGACCGCCATCCATGTGCTCGGCCACGCCGGGGAGGCGGCTCGGCTGACGGCGGCCGACCTGGTGGGCCGCACGCGCCGGGCCGTTACCGGGGCCACGTTTCGGTGGGTGGCCCTCGCCCTGTCGCTGCTCGCCGGCATCGGGCTGGGGGTGGTGGTGGTGGGACGGGCCGCCGCCTACGTGGTATCGGTCCGCTGATGTGGGACGCGGTCCGCTCCGGCCGGGAGCTGCCAGCGCCGCAGCACGCCGGCGGCGGCCGTCGCTCCCAGCATCAGCACGATGCCGTACACGCCGGCAAACCCGGCAGAGGCCGGGGCGACCACCAGGAGGACCGCCGTGGCGATGCCGAACTCGCGCATAGCGACGGGGAAGGCGACCGCCACCCGTGCACGGCGTCCCCCGGGAACCGCCATGCCCACGGCACCACCGACGAGAGCACCCACCACCACCAGGGCGGCAGCCGCTGCCACCGCAGGTCCGACCATGTGGCCGCTCAGCATCGGGCGGGCTGAGCCAGCCCCGACGAACACCACCAGCACGAGGGACAGGCCCGCCAGGTCGAGCCATCGGGCATCGAGCCGGGCCACTGCCGGCCACCGGGTGCGCACCGTCGTCCCGGCCACCAGTGGCAGCGCGACCGACAGGGCAAGCTCGACCACCAGGCCCCCGCGGTCGACGTGGTGCCCCGAGCCGAGCAGCGCAGCCACCCATAGCGGGGTGAGCACAGCGGACGACGCCACCGAGGCGGCCATCACGGTGGCGGCCAGCGCTCCGTCACCCACGGCGAGCAGCGCGACGAGCGCGCTGGTGATCTCGGCGGGCGAGGCCGCCGTCACCAGGGCACCGACCCCGACCGTGTCGTGGTGCAGGAGGACCAGCAGCCCGTAGCCGGCGAGGGGAAGGACGACCCACTGCACCACCAGCGCTCCCAGGAGCACGCCGGGACGCTGCAGCGCACGGAGGAACCGGCGGGCCTTCAAGGTCAGCGCCACACCGAGCACCTGGCCGCCCAGCATGACCGGCACCCCCCAGCGCCCGGCATGCGCCGCGCCGGGAAAGGCGACGCCCACCACCGCTGCCACCACGACCCAGACGGGGAGGCGCTCGTGCAGCGGCCCCAGCCCCCGCAGGACCCGGCCCGCCAGCGTCACGGCCTCACAGCGCGGCCGCCGCCGGCGCCGCCGGCGAAGTAACCCGGATCCCCTGCTGCCGACATCGGACCATTCTTCCCGAGTCTTCCCGATCCGCCGCACGGCGACGGCATTGCGGAGCTATCGCGCGCGCCCTCAGGCCGTCGTCTCAGGCCGTCAGAGGGGCAAGTTGACGTGTCCCGGGGGGAGCTGGCTCACCAGGCCGAGGCCCAGCAGGACGGCGGCGCACACGGCGGCCGAGGCGAGCCGGCGGACCTCGTGCGTCGTGCGGTCGTCGCCCACCACGAACCCGAGCGACACGAGCCCGCCCACCACCAGGCCGCCGATGTGGGCATGCCAGTCGATGCCGCCGGTGAAGCCGATCACCAGGTTGACCACGACCAGGAACACCACCGGAGCGGTTGGCAGCCGGTAGCGCCGGGCAAGCACGAAGTACGCGCCCATCAGGCCGAAGATGGCCCCGGAGGCGCCTACCGACAGCGTGTCGATGGGGCTCACCAGGTAAGAGCAGACCGAGCCGCCCAGGGCGGCGAGCAGGTACAGGCCGCCGAACCGCACCCGGCCGACCGCCCGCTCGACGGGAGGGCCGAAGATCACCAGAGCCCACATGTTGAAGGCGATGTGCAACACGTTGGCGTGGAGGAACGCCGCGGTGAGGAGCCGGTACCACTCGCCGTGCTCGACACCGATCGGCCACATCCCCCACCGCTCGACCAACGAGCCGGTGCCGAACCCACTGGCGACGAAGACCACCACGTTAACGGCGACGACAGCCGCCACGACCGGGGACATCCGCCCGCCGAGCACTCCCGGAGCCACACCACTGCGCCAACGTTGCGCCGGCTGCTGCTCAGGCGCCGGCTGCTGCTCAGGCGCCCGCTCCTGCTCAGGCGCCCGCTTTGTCCATGCGTGAGTGCACTCGCGGCACTGCCACCCCACCGGGGCCGGCACCATGCACTCGCTGCAGATCGGCTGGTCGCACCGGCGGCAGATGGCGCCGTAGGGATGTGAAGGATGCCGGTAGCACGACGCCGTGGAGAGCGACCCGTGGCCGATGACCTGCTTCAGGACATCGTCGTCCGCCATGCGGAGCGCTCCTTCCCGACCTTGGCCGCCCAGAGGACGGCACCGCTGTGCTTCGAGACGTAACCTAGCCGTACGCCCGCCGGATCGGCGGTCACCGTGGCTGCGGCGCGCGTCGCAGCGCCGCGTGCAACGCCCGAAAGGCCCGCCCGCGGTGCGACAGCTCGTGCTTCTCCTCCGGGGACATCTCGGCGAAGGTCCGGCCGTCGCCCTCGTCGGGCACGAACACCGGATCGTAGCCGAACCCGCCACTCCCCCGCCGCCCGCTGGCGATCGTGCCGTCCACCACGCCCTCGGTGAGGAGCTCGGCACCGCCGGGCCAGCGGGCGAGGGCGACCGTACGGAACCGTGCGCGCCGCTGCCCAGGCGCCGCCGCACCGGCTGCGGCCAGCTCGGCAAGCAGCTTGTCCACGTTGGCGTCGTAAGTGGCGTGCTCCCCGGAGAACCGGGCCGAGCGAACCCCTGGGGCGCCGCCCAGCACGGCGACTTCGAGCCCGGTGTCGTCGGCCAAGGCGGGCAGGCCGATCGCGCCCGCCAGAGCTGCCGCCTTGAGCCGGGCGTTCTCCTCGAGCGTGCTGCCGGTCTCCGCGACGTCATCGACGTCCGCCGGACGAGCGACGAGCTCGATGTCCGCGCCGGCACCGACCAGGATCCGCCGGATCTCCTCCGCCTTGTCCGGATTGGCGCTGGCCAGCACGAACCGGCGAGCGGCGCTGGCCGCACCACCGGGCTCCGGGGCGCTCATCGAGCTGGTAGCGGGTCCGCCAGGATACGGCGCTGCTCGGCCACCAGCGTGACGATGCCCGCTTCGGCCAGGGCCAACAGCTCATCGAGCTCGCTCCGGCTGAAGGGCAGGCCCTCGGCAGTGCCCTGCACCTCCACGAACCGGCCAGCGCCCGTCATGACGACGTTCATGTCGACCTCCGCCCGGGAGTCCTCCGAGTAGTCGAGGTCGAGCATGGACACGGCGTCTACCACACCGATCGACACGGCGGCGCACGCGTCGGTGAGCGGATGGTCTCGCAGCACACCCTGGTGCTGCAGCCGGGTGAAGCAGTCGTGCAGGGCCAGGTAGGCGCCGCAGATCGATGCGGTGCGGGTCCCACCGTCGGCTTGCAGCACGTCGCAGTCCACGGTGACCTGCAGCTCGCCCATGGCCACAGCGTCGGTGACGGCCCGCAGGGAACGCCCGATCAACCGCTGGATCTCCTGGGTACGGCCGCTCTGCTTGCCCTTGGCGGCCTCACGGGCGACCCGTTCGGGCGACGATCCGGGGAGCAGCGAGTACTCGGCGGTGACCCAGCCCTTGCCGCCGCCTCGCAGCCACGGAGGCACGCGGTCTTCGACAGATGCCGTGCACAGCACCTGGGTGCGGCCCATGCCGACGAGGACGGAACCCGGCGCCATGACGGTGAAGTCCCGGGTGAACGCCACCGGTCGGAGCTGGTCGACAGTGCGCCCGTCGCGGCGCAGGGTACGGGGGTCGGCGCCGGGCATCGGGGCAGGCTCGGCGGTCATAGCGTGAACCCCGCCCCGGGCACTGCACTGGCGACCGGCCCACCGAAGGCGGCCATCGCCTCGCGCAGGACGTCGTCTGCGCCGACCGTCGGCCACCGGTGAGTGACGACGAGACGCCGTGCCCCGGCGCGCCGCGCCATCTGTCCTGCCTGCCTGCCGCTCATGTGCCCGGGTGTCCCCTCGTGCTCGGTGGTGAACGTCGCCTCACAGAGTGCGACATCGAGGCCGGATCCGAGGGCCTCCATCGACCAGCCCGGCCCCGAGTCCGCAGAGTAGCCGAGCGATCCTCCTGGCCCGTCGGCCCGAACCGCCAGCGTGACCGGGCCGTGGTCGGTGCGGGAGAACGTGAACGTGATGCTGCCCGCCTCGGTGATGTCACCGTCGCCGACCTCTTGCCATGCCAGGATGTCGGCGTGCTCGAGGCTGATCCGCCTCCGAACCTCGGCCGGCGCCAGCACCGGCACCGGTGGGCGGTTCCAGCCCAACGTGGACCGGGCGGCGGTAACGAAGCCGTGCAGGTCGGCGCAGTGGTCGAGATGCTCGTGGGTCAGCACGACGGCGGTCAGCCTCCGGGGGTCCACGTACTGCTGCAGCGCGGCGAACGAACCCGGTCCGGCATCGATCCACACCGTGGCGTGCTCGGGCCAATGTCGCAGGAGGTACCCGCTCCCCCCACCGCCCGGGCCGGCGTGGCTGCCGTCACAGCCCAGCACGGTGAGGGTGGCACTCATCCCCAAGCGGCGTCACGTTCGGGGGCGCGGCCGGCACCATCGATGTCCGGCGGGGCGATGTCCGGCGGGGCGATGTCCGGCGGGGCGATGTCCGGCGGGGCGATGTCCCACGGGGCGATGTCCCACGTCACCGGCCCGACGGTGCCGAACCGGCCGCCGAAGAGACGCTCCCCCACCTGGCGGAACCACGTGACGTCCCCCGACGAGAAGACGCGCAGGTCACCGCTGCCGCCGGCCGCCCGGCGCAGCGGTCCACGCTCGAGGATGTGGCGGACGTCGAACGCCGTCTCGTCGGCTGACGACACCAGCACGACGTCGCGACCGACGACGTCGGCGATGATCCTGGCCAGGAACGGATAGTGGGTGCACCCGAGCAGGAGCGCATCGATGCCCGCTTCGCGGACCGGGGCGAGCAGGCGCTCGGCCAAGACGGCCACCTGGTCCGACGACGTCTCGCCCCGCTCGACGAACTCGACGAACCCCGGGCATGCCGCGTAGGCGGCCTGCAAGGGCACCACCAGCTCGGCGATGGCGTTCTGGTACGCGCCCGACCGGATGGTGCCGACCGTGCCGATCACCCCGACCCGGCGGTTACGGGTGGCGCTGGCCACGGCCCGCACCCCGGGGTCGATGACGCCCACCACCGGCACGGGGAGCAGCTGGCCCAACACCTGCAACGCGGCTGCCGATGCGGTGTTGCAGGCCACCACCAGCAGCTTCACGTCATGCTCGTCGACCAGCCACCGGCTGATCTGCAGGGCGAAGGCCCGGACCTCGCCCAGGTCCCGCGGCCCGTAGGGGTAGCGGCCGGTGTCGCCCACGTAGACCAGGTCCTCGTGAGGAGCGAGGTCGATCAGGGCCCGGGCGACGGTCAAACCGCCGAATCCGCTGTCGAACATGCCAATAGGCCGGTCGTCCACTGCCCGCCAGGCTACGACAGTGCGCGCCCCGTTGGGCACGACGGGCCGGTCAGTTCGAGGTAGCGCGGCACCCGGGCGAGCCCTTAGAAGTAGATCAGCGTCTTGGCCCGCTCGGTGACGTCGTCAATGTCGTCGGTCCATGCGCCGGTCGACAGGTACTTCCACCCGCCGTCGGCAGCCACCACCACCACCACGCCGGATCCGATGGTCTCTGCGCAGCGCGCTGCTCCGGCCATGGCGGCGCCAGACGATATGCCGGCGAACACGCCGACGTCCGCCAGGCGCCGGGTCCACTCGATGGACTGGCGCGGGCTGATGACCGTCTTCCGGTCCAACAGGCCGGCCCCGCCCAGCTCCGTGAAGATCGGCGGGATGTACCCGTCGTCGAGGTTCCGGAGCCCGTCGACCATCTCGCCGGCCGGAGGCTCGACTGCCCACACCTGTACCGCCGGGTTCTGCTCCTTCAGGTAGCTGCCCACGCCGAGCAGGGTTCCCGAGGTGCCGAGCCCGGCGACGAAGTGGGTCACCTCCGGGCAGTCGCGCCATATCTCGGGTCCGGTACCCTCACGGTGGGCCCGCGGGTTGGCGGGGTTGGCGTACTGGTAGAGGAACACCCACTCGGGATGCTCGCTGGCGATCTGGCGAGCCATCTTGACCGCCCCGTTGGAGCCTTCGGAGCCCGGCGACTCGATGATGTCGGCACCCCACACTGCCAGGAGCTGGCGCCGCTCGACCGACACGTTGGCCGGCAGCACGACCTTCAGGCGGTACCCCTTCACCCGGCAGACGAGAGCCAGGCCGATGCCGGTGTTCCCCGACGAGGGCTCGAGCAGCGTGGCTCCCGGCTCGAGGAGGCCGTCTTTCTCCGCCTGCTCCACCATGGCCAGGGCGATCCGGTCCTTCACCGAGCCCCCGGGGTTCAGCCCCTCCAGCTTGACGAGGATCCGCACATCCCGACGAGGACTGAGCTGGCTGACGTCGACCAGCGGGGTGTTGCCGATCAGGTCGAGGATGTCGTGGACGACGGCCATCGTCGCGATCAGCCGCCGGCCACGGCCGGCAGGATCGACACCTCGTCGCCCTCGCCGACCACCGTGTCGAGCTGCTGCAGGTAGCGGACGTCGTCGTCGTTGACGTACACGTTGACGAAGCGGTGGAGGCTGCCGTCTTCGGTCAGGACCTGACCCGACATGCCGGGATATGCACCGACGAGGTTACGGAGCACCTCGCCGATCGTGGCGCCGCTGGTCGACACGGTGGCGTTCCCCCCGGCAGCCGATCGGAGCACGGTCGGCAGGCGCACTTCGACGGGCACGGTTCCTCCTTCGCTGCCCGGCGTCGACCAAGCCGGGCGTGGTGGTAGACGGCGTGGCCAACCGGCCCGCCGAATCTTGACGATTCCAGTCGGTATTCTACCGGGCCTGGAGCACGATCGGCTCCTCGACGACGTGCTCCTGCACGATTCGGTACGAGCGCACGACGGGATGCGTGTCGCGCAACGACACCAACACGTAGTGCCAGTCCGGGTCGGGCGCCTGCGCCACGTCGGTGGGCGACGGGTAGGCGTCGGTGTGGGTGTGGGAGTGGAACACGCCCATGATCTCGATGCCCCTCGCCTCGGCGTCGCGATCGGCCTGCAGGTGCGCCTTCGGGTCGACGGCGTACAGCCTGGCGGACGCCGCCATGTTCTGGGTGGGGTAGCAGGCGACGACCTGCCCGCCAGCCACGTTGCCGGCCAGCAGGCCGCACCCCTCGTCAGGGAACCCGCCCAGGCAGTGGGCGACGATGTCGGTGTACAGGCCGCAGGGGAGCAGGAGCATGCGACCTCACCGTACCGGCCCGGGATCAGCCGATCGGCGCCGCTGTCCGAGGGGCCAGCGCCGACGGTGCACTGCTGGCCTGCGGGTACGATGCGCTGCAGGCCCGCGGGTACCCTTCGTCGATGGCCAAGGGACCAGGGCGCTCGCAGCGTGGGGCCCGCAGGGAGGAGCCCTCGGGCATCCGGACGGTGGCCCGCAACCGGCGGGCGCGCCACGACTACGACGTCATCGAAGTCTTCGAGTGCGGCGTCGCCCTCCAGGGCAGTGAGGTGAAGTCGCTGCGGGCCGGACGGGTGACCCTCGCCGACGCGTACGCCCGGGTCGACGGCGGGGAAGCGTGGCTCATGGGGGTCCACATCCCCCCCTACGAGCACGCCGCCGGGTTCGGGGCGCACGACCCGGACCGCCGGCGCAAGCTGCTGCTGCATCGACACGAGATCGACGAGCTGCAGGGGAAGACCCAGCAGCAGTCCCTGACCCTGGTACCGCTGTCGGTGTACTTCAAGGAGGGGCGGGCCAAGGTGGAGATCGCCCTGGCCCGGGGCCGCAAGACGTACGACAAGC
>JAJYAB010000013.1:0-2455 GCA_021779775.1 Actinomycetes bacterium | reverse complement strand
CGCCGCGCGCGACGTGGCGCGCGAGTCGGCACGCGAGCTGGCCCGGGCCTCAGGCCGCAGCGCGCCACGCGGCAGCCGGCGCGGTGGCGACTGACCGCATCGGCGGGGTGGAGCAGCCGCGATAGGCTGGACAGCGGCCGGCGTAACTGGACGCCGGATCGGCCAGGGGGTGATTGGTTTCGACTTCGGTCGTCAATTCGGGAGAAGCGAGCCGTGGTCTCCGGAGCCACGTTAAAGAGCCGGAACCCAAAACAAATGCCGAGCCTCAGCTCGCATTGGCTGCCTAGTACGTAGCCCGTCCGTCCGATCTCAGCCCTGCGGGTCGGTAGCGGGCGTCATCTAGCGGGGCTTACCCGTCGGTTCTGTCGATCGGCCGCCGGGAACACCGAAGGTCGGCTGGGGACCGGAGCCTGCGCCGGCTGCAACTCCGGTCCTGACATCCTGCTGCCGGCTGCGCTCGGAGAAGGCCCGATGAGAAGCCGGAGGACGCGGGTTCGATTCCCGCCACCTCCACCGGATCTTTGCTCAACGTCGGCGCTGGTCAGGGCCAATGCGCCCAGGCCAGAGTCGACAGGAATCGAACCGGCTGCAGTCGCGGTGCTCAGCGACCGCAGGACTACCGACCGAGCCCGAGGTCGGGACCTCGATCGCGGCGGATGTCGCGGAACCGCCCCTGCTCGTGGGCGTAGCCGAGAGCCCGTTCTTTCCAGATACCGATGACCACATGAAGCTCCTCGTACCGACGGTCGTCGAGCGGAAACGCCGCCCTCGGCAGCCGGTGGATCCTGCTCAGCATCTCGGCGAACACCCTCGCGTCGAAGCCGCGATCCTTCTCGGCAGCGAGGTCGAGCAGCCGATCGAGCCCGTAGCGATCCGCGACGGCCATGAGATCGACGAAGTCGCGGGCTTCGGCGCGCCCGAATAGCGCGAGCACCTTGTCCACGGCGAGCTCCTCGCCGGACAGCAGGGGAAAGCCGGGACCTTCCTCGGCGGAGAACAACCGCGCGTCGCTGCCCAGGTCGACCTCGGTACGATCCCGGCCGTCGTCCACGAGCAGCCGGGCAAAGCCGGAGTGGTCGATCACCCGCCCGACTCGTAGACCGTCATCGAGCAGCGCTTGCTCCGCAGCGGGGACAAGCCGGTCGACTGCGACGGCGCTCGGACCGAAGAAATCGAGATCCCGAGTTCCACGGTCGACATCGCCCCGGACTATGAGCGCTGCGCCACCGGCCAGGGCGAAACCCTCAGCCTCGGCCAGCCCGGCGACGATTCGCGCGACACGTTCCTGCAGTGGGCTCAGCACTCAAGGTCGATCCCGTCCACGGCGGCGGAACCACTCCGACCACGCACCGCGAACGTACGGGGGGAGGACGAGCTCGTCGAACACGCTCGCGAGCTCCTCGACGTCGACGTAGTAGCGAACGTCCTCCTCGGTCCCCTCGCGCAGCACCTGCTCGTACACGCGCAAGCGGTCCACTCGACGGTTCAGGTCGTAGGTGAGCGACGGCTCGCTCCAAGAGACGTGAAGTGGCAGCTCTACGACGCCGGACGCCTTGACAACCGTCGCGTCGTTGATGTCGTCGGGAATCGCGACCGGACGCGATGCCGGTCCCAGCGATGGGTTACGGGTCCTGGCCACAGTCGGATCATACGGCGGGTGTCCACGGCCGCCGGGGCGACGAGGCCGCGGACTTCCCCAGAGCGCAGCCCCCCTCCCGGCTCACGCCCGATCGAGGGCGCTCAGCAGCTGGTCGAGCTGGTCGCGCAGCTCGACCGAGTTCGAATAGCGACAACGCAGCTCCACGTGATGTGACCCCATACGAACCGGGGTCCTGCAAGAGGCCCGGGCGCCGGATGGCCCGGGCTTCTTGGCATCCGGGATCCTGAAGTACGGGTAGGCGTGGTGGTCGGGCGAGATCTCGATGCGGTCGATCAGTTCTCCGAAGAGCTGCCTGATCACGTCGGGGCTGCTCTGGTTGGTGACTCGTTCGATCTCGATGCGTATTTCGTCGATGAGTGCGCGGCTTGGAATCACGGGAACCGCCGCGCGTAGTTCGGCGACGAGACCAAAAATCCCTGGTGTCGGCGCCGCTCCCATCGCCCACGCCCGCCGTAGCATCGCCCGGTTGACCGCGGCGGCCTTCTGCGCCCGGCCGAGGTCCGCCCCGGCCAAGAACCGGAACAGCGTCGTGTGGCTGGGGAGCGCATGGGTGCCTCGCAGCCGCATGGTTGCCTCGTCGGCAAGGAGCGACCGGTCCGAGAGGAAGTCGCCTCCGGCCAACTGCAGCTCGACCAAGGGCCGGTAGCACTCGCCGCCGGTGTAGCTGATGACCGCCAAGACATCGTTCGATTGCGGTAGGGACCGCCCTTTCGGGCGGCCCCCGCACAGATCCCAGCGTGCGGGACTACCGCACTGGGCTCCTGCCTCGGGTCCGAGCGTCGAAGCGCACGTTCG
>JAJYAB010000298.1 GCA_021779775.1 Actinomycetes bacterium | reverse complement strand
GTCCGCGGAAGCGGGCTGCTCGCAGAAGTCCGCCTCGTGCGGCAGCGAGAACCTCTGAAACGATCGCGGCGTGATGTCGCATCCACCTCAAGAATCCCCGGGCTTCATCCCTGGGGAGGATGTCAACCTATGAACCCTCATGCCAGTTGCCGGGCTCCGGAGGTGGCCTGATGCTGGATCTGGCGATCCTCGGGCTGCTCGAAGCGCAGGAGCTCCACGGCTATGAGATTCGCCGACGCCTGCGCGACGATCTCGGCCTGTTCGCCAACGTGTCGTTCGGCTCGCTCTATCCAGCGCTGTCGCGCCTCGAGCGATCGGGTGCCGTAGCGGCGGTGCCCGGCGCGGCGGGTCCGGTGCCAATGACCGGCTCCCTCGCCGGGGAGAGGGCGGCTTTCCGCGGGCTCCGGGCGACGACCGCCAAGGGCCGCCGGGGTCGCAAGGTCTACTGCATAACCGACGAGGGGCGTCGCCTGTTCGCCGAGCTCCTCGACACCGACGACACGTCGGATGACGCTCGGGGCTTCGGCTTCCGCTTGGTGTTCGCCCGCTACCTGCCGCCGCAGGCCCGGCTGCGGCTGCTCGAGCGGCGGCGCTCGCAGCTGGCCGACCGCCTCACCGGGTCGAGCACACCAACCGGCACGCTCGACCGCTATGCCCGGTCGCTGGCCGAGCACGCTCGCGAATCGATCGAGCGCGACATCTCATGGCTCGACCGCCTCATCGAGGCAGAACGGCCCAAGGCGGAGGTCCTGCCGACCACCGCCCGCCCGGTGCACGCCGCCGGCGTCACCGATCACACCGCTGCGGCGGTCCAGACGGAGGGAGACATCCTATGAGGACGGTCCGAGTAGCCATCGCCGGTGTGGGGAACTGCGCCAGCTCCCTGGTGCAGGGAGTGGAGTACTACCGCAAGGCCGATCCCGACGAGGTGGTGCCGGGCCTCATGCACGTGGAGCTGGGCGGCTACCACGTCGGCGACGTCGAATTCGTCTCGGCATTCGACGTCGACGCCACCAAGGTCGGCATCGACCTGGCAAAGGCCGTCTTCGCCGGCCACAACAACACGATCCGGTTCTCCCAGGTCGGTCATCTCGACGTGACCGTGCAGCGCGGACCGACGTTCGACGGGTTGGGCACCTACTACCGCGACACGGTCGAGGAGTCTCCGGCAGAACCGGTCGACGTCACCCAGGTACTACGCGAGAGCCGGGCCGACGTGCTGGTCAGCTACCTGCCGGTCGGTTCCGAGGAAGCACAGCGCTACTACGCCCAGGCCTGTCTCGACGCCGGGGTGGCGTTCGTCAACGCCATCCCCGTGTTCATCGCCAGCGACCCCACCTGGGCCCGCAAGTTCCGCGAGGCGGGCGTCCCGATCGTCGGCGACGACATCAAGAGCCAGGTCGGCTCGACCATCGTGCACCGGGTGCTGACCCGGCTGTTCGAAGACCGCGGCTTGGCGCTCGACCACACCTACCAGCTCAATTTCGGTGGGAACATGGACTTCAAGAACATGCTCGAACGCCAGCGGCTCGAATCGAAGAAGATCTCCAAGACCCAGGCCGTCACCAGCCAGGTCGAGAACTACGTGCTCGACGCCGACGACGTGCACATCGGGCCATCCGACCACGTGCCGTGGCTGACTGACCGGAAGTGGGCGTACATCCGCATGGAAGGCCGCAATTTCGGTGACGTTCCGCTCAACCTCGAGCTCAAGCTCGAGGTATGGGACTCGCCCAACTCCGCGGGGGTCATCATCGACGCTGTCCGCTGCGCCAAGCTCGCCCTCGATCGGGGCATCGGCGGTCCACTGCTTGCACCGTCGTCGTACTTCATGAAGTCCCCACCGGTCCAGTACCACGACGACGAGGCCCACCGCATGGTGGAACGGTTTGCCGCAGGGGAGGACAATCCTCCATGGCCAGCTGACTGACACGCCCCGGGGCGCTGCCGGCAGCCTGCGTCGCTCAGGACGGCGGCGGGCTCGAACCGCCCGGACCAGCCCGGCGTGCCCACCAGGCGAGCAGCTGGCGCTCCGCCTCATGCTCGCCGAGGGGCCCCTGGTCGAGTCGGAGCTCGGTCAGGTGGTCGAGTGCCTCGCCCACCACGGGGCC
This sequence comes from Actinomycetes bacterium, assembly GCA_021779775.1. Lineage (GTDB taxonomy): Bacteria > Actinomycetota > Acidimicrobiia > Acidimicrobiales > UBA8190 > JAJYAB01. The sequence continues at coordinate 1,288 of JAJYAB010000298.1, read as the reverse complement.
GGGCCGCACACCGAGGAGCTCCATGACCCGGCGCCCGTCGAGGTCGGGCCGGATCGCGTCGATCTCCTCGCGTGACCTGAGGTCGTCGATACGCCGCTCCAGCTCGTCCATCCGGCGACCCAGGGCACGTGCCTTGGCGGCGTTGCGGGTGGTGCAGTCGCATCGGGTCAGCTCGTTCAGGCGGTCCAACAGATACCCGGCGTCGCGGACGTAGCGCCGAACCGCCTTGTCCGTCCATCCAAGCCGGTAGGTGTGGAACCGGAGGTGCAGCTCCACCAGGCGGACCACAGTGTCGAGATCGTCGCCGCCATAGCGCAGGGCCGTCAGCCGGTCACGCGCCATGCGTGCACCCACCACCTCGTGGTGATGGAAGGTCACGCCACCTGCCACGAACGCCCGCGTGCGCGGCTTGCCGATGTCGTGGAGTAACGCGGCAAGACGCAGAAGCCGGTCGGGGCTCGTCTTGTCCACGACGGCCAACGTGTGCGCGAGCACATCCTTGTGCCGGTGGACCGGATCCTGCTCCAGGGCCAACGCCGGCAATTCGGGGAGGAAGCTGGCCGCCAGGCCGTTCTCGACCAAGAACCACAGACCGGGTGACGGCTTGGCCACCACCAGCAGCTTGTCGAGCTCGTCGCGGATACGCTCGGCAGACACGATCTGCAGGCGGTCACACAACGTCTGCACGGCCCCCACCAGGCCGTCCTCGGGTCGCAGATGGTACCCGGCGATGAAGCGCGCCGCCCGCATCATCCGCAGGGGATCGTCCGAGAACGACGCTTCGGGATCGAGCGGCGTGCGCAGACACCCCGCGCCCAGGTCGGCGAGACCGCCATGCGGGTCGACCAGTTCCAGCTCCGGCAACCGCAGCGCCATCGCGTTCACCGTGAAATCGCGCCGCGCCAAGTCCTCCTCGACCCTGTCGCCGAACACCACTTCAGGCTTGCGCGAGTCGGCATGGTACGCCTCTGCCCGAAAGGTGGTGATCTCGAACCGACGACCACCCTTGACGCACCCGATCGTCCCGAACCGCTTGCCCTGGGTCCACACGGCATCGGCCCAGCCCGAGACCAACCGCTCGATCTCATCCGGACGGGCAGCAGTCGTCAGGTCGTAGTCATGGTCCACCTCCCCATCGCATGGATACGACGTCTCCGACTGGGGCTCACCACCAGCACCCAGGCCACCAGCACCCAGGCCCCTGTGCCCACCGAAAGCCTCGTCGCCAACGTCATTCGCAACCTTCACGAACGCGTCGCGCACTGAGCCGCCGACCAGGAACAGCACG
>JAJYAB010000297.1 GCA_021779775.1 Actinomycetes bacterium | reverse complement strand
CGTCAACACGCGAGCCTTTGACCTGGGTAAACGCGCTGGTCAGCGGGTTATTTGGAAGAAACTTTCGGAAGGCCCAAAGAGGGGCTCAGATCGCTAGCCCGGAAGCCTCCGCTAGTCCGCGACTACTTGTCGCGGACTAGGAGGGTAGGGTGACGGAGTGCCCGAGAGGTGGACCGGCCCGACCGCAGCGCAGCGCCGAGCCCAGGCCAAGATCGCCGACGCTCTAGCCAGCGTGAGCCTGTGTCTCCCCGGATCGGTCACCACCCGCTCCTATCGCTGCGGGAAGCCCAACTGTGCCTGCCACGCAGATCTGCCGCGTCTGCATGGTCCCTACATCCAATGGACCCGGCGAGTCGACGGCAAGACCGTCCACACCAACCTCACCGAGGAGCAACTCGCCGACTACCAGCAGCTCTTCGACAACGCCCGACGCCTACGAGAACTGGTCGGACAACTCGAAGCACTCACGCTCCAGGCCATCAGCTCGAACAGCCACTCCGAGTGATGAACTCACCCGTCCGACCACACCGAGCGCTCAAAGTGGCACCTGTAGGGGAGCCGCACCCAAATGTTTACAGACGATCGGGGCCGACCGTGGCCGACCGGATGGCCACTACACGCGGCCGACGGGTAAGATTCGCCGTCATGTCGAAGCGCACCAACAAGCTGAAAGTCACGCGCCGGAAGAAGAAGGCCAACCACGGCAAGCGACCGAACGCCGGTCGGGGCTGATCCAGCCACCTGCGCCAACCCCGCCGACCGGTCGCCGCTCAGGCGCCGAAGGCGAGGCCCCGCCGGTCGAGGAGCTCCACCAGCGGGGTGGGCCGGTCGGTGATGATGCCGTCGACTCCGAGGTCGAGCAACCGTCCCATCTCGTCCTCGTCGTTGATCGTCCACACGTGGACCGCCAACCCGGTCCGGTGGGCCGCTTCGACGAAACGGTCGTCGACCAGCACCAGGTCACCCGTCCGGGCGGGCACCTGCAGGGCCACGTGGCGCGTCGCCGGCGGGGGCTCCCCTGCCTGCACCGCACGGTAGAAGGCGGCGACGGCTGCCGTTCCAGCCGACGTGGCGAGCGAGGGAGCCATAGCGGACAGCGCCTCGGTGGCCGAGTCGAGGAACGACGCCACGATCACCCGGTCGGCGCCCGGCCGGGCAAGCAGCGTCCGGGCGAGGCGCTCCTCGTAAGGCTCGACCATCGGCGCCGTCGACTTGATGTCGAGGTTGAGCGCGACGTCCGGGAACGCCTCCAGCACGTCGAGAACCTCGTCGAGCGTGGCGAAGCCGAAGTGACGGTCCCCGGGTGCCTTGCCGCGGTGCGGGTACGAGCCGTCCGCCAGACCCGGACTGACGTCGGCCCCCGGCGCCCACCAGTAGGCGTTGTCCATCCGGCGCAGGTCGGCCAGTGTGATGGAGGCGATGGCACCGCTGAACGACGTGGTCCGGTCGACGGTGCCGTCGTGGCAGACCACCAGATGACCGTCAGCGGTGGCGTGCACGTCGAGCTCGACGCCAGTGGCACCAACCCGGAGCGCCTGCTCGATGGCGTACAACGTCGAAGACGGCGCCTCCCATGCACCGCCCTGGTGGGCGTATGCGAGGACACGCCGGTCGAGCCATGAGCCTTGCCAAGACGGTGTCACGGGGGAACGGTAGCCGCTGCACAGCGATGGCCGACCGCGCCTACACGGCGATGCCGGCCGCCCGGGCCAACTCGGCCAGATCGCCTCTGGGCCGGGCGCCGAGATGCGAGATGACCTCGGCGGCGCAGACGGCGCCGAGCCGAGCACACGCCTCGGGGTCGAGCCCGTGGGTGAGGCCGTGGAGGAACCCTGCGGCGTACAGGTCGCCCGCACCGGTCGTGTCGACGACAGCCTCCGCCGGCACCGCCGGCACCGCCACGGCACCGTGGGCCGCCACCACCACCGATCCGGCGGCGCCGCGGGTCAGGGCGGCCAGCAGGCCGGTCTCCCCGACTGCAGCGACGGCCGCGTCGAACGACCCGGTGCCCGACGACCCGGTGCCCGACGACCCGATGCCCGACGACCCGGTGCCGAACAGCGAGATCGCTTCCTGCTCGTTGGCGAACAGCACGTCGACGTCGTCGTGCAACAGGTCGAGGAATTCGCGGCGGTGCCGCTCCACGCAGAACGGGTCCGACACGGTCAACGCCACCAGGCCGTCGCCGGCGTGGGCTACCTCGATCGCCCGGCGCAACGCCGCCTTGGCCGGCGCGAGGTCCCACAGGTAGCCCTCGAGGTAGACCACCTGGGCCCGCGACACCAGGTCCTCGTCCACGTCGTCCGGGCGGAGGGTCGCTGCCACCCCCAGGTGGGTGGCCATCGTCCGCTGGCCGTCCGGCGTCACGAACACGAGGCAGTGCCCCGTAGCGCCGCCACCGGCTGCCGCGGTGGCGCGCTGCATGCGTCCCAGGCGCACCCCGGTCGCTTCGAGGTCGTGCACGAAGACGTCGCCGAAGGTGTCGTCCCCCACCTTGCAGACGAGCCCGGCAGCACCCCCCAGCGCGGCGATCCCCGCCACCGTGTTGGCCGCCGAGCCGCCGGAGACCTCGACCGCCGACACCATCCGCTCGTACAGGGCGGAGGATTTCCCCCGGTCGACCAGTGCCATCGACCCCTTCACCAGGGCCAGCGCCTCCAGGTCGGCGTCGGAGGCCGGGGCGAGCACGTCGACCAGCGCCGATCCAAGGGCGACCACGTGCAGGCCCGCCCGAGCGGCCGGGTCGGCAGGGGAAGGATCAGGGCCGTCGGTCATGGGGGACGACGCTACCAACGGGCCGGGGGCTGCCTGCCCGACCGCGCGGCAGGTCCAGGCACCCGGGCCAGTCGTCCTCGCTGCCCGGCGACGTCAAGGGCGACGTGGATGCCGGCGGATCTTCTGCCCCAACCCCGTCTCGGTAGTCCGCCAGCCAGGAGCCGGTTCAGGTAGGCGAGTGCACGCCGATGCCTGCCGCTGCCGCGGCCGAGCAGAGGCGGCCGTCATAGGCGACGAAGGTCGTCAGACCCGCCTTCACCGACAGCGCACTGGCCAGGTGGACCGCGTCGAGGCTCCAGAGCTCGCTCGGGACAAGGGTCGCAGCGTGTTCGAGCATGGCACGCTCGACAGGAAGGAGGTCGATCCCCCCAAGCAGCAGGATGGCATCCCCGACCGCGTCCTCGTCGATCCGCCGGCACGTACGGAGCAGTTCCACCATCGACAGTTCGCTGCTGATCTTGGGAACGTCTACCTTCGCGGTCCGCCACACCGCCAGGGCGGCGCTCTCGGCCTCCTCGAACACCAACTTCACACGAACGCGGATGTGTCGGAGTAGATCACACAGGTCGGTTCCGCCAGAGCTCAGAGAGAACTTCCGTCAGCGGTCTGCGCTCCACTGGCAACACGAC
>JAJYAB010000296.1 GCA_021779775.1 Actinomycetes bacterium | reverse complement strand
CCCCGCTGGTCCACGACGGTGCCCTCGATCTCATCGCGACGCATCGACGGACGGGTCGGCGCACTTACTTGGTGTCGTCCGCGCCCGAGGAGGTCGTCACGCGAACCGCGGCCATGCTGGGAGTGGACGATGTGCTCGCGACCAAACTCGAGACGCGTGGCGGGGCGTACACAGGTCGCGTCGGTTCCTTTTGCCAGGGTGATGAAAAGGCCAGGGTCATGCGGGTCGCCGCGAGCGCTGACCGGATCCACCTCGCCACCAGTTACGCCTACGCGGACAGTGTTTCTGATGTGCCTATGCTTGAGGTAGTCGGTCATCCTTACGCGGTGAACCCTAGTCGGGAACTCGCTCGAGTGGCGGAACAACACGGGTGGGAGATCGTTCACCTTCAGTGATGCCTCAGGACGAGGAAGGAGGGTTACGGCGGATTGAGTGCACATCGAGACCGGCAATACCGGTGATCGCGGTGGGTCAAGTGGCCCGTCGAGAAGAGCCATCCCTTCGGTTCGACCGATACGACGAATGGAGAGCATGAACATGTCCGAATTAGGAAGAGAGATCCGATTGCATCGAGCGGAGCGCGATGCCCTTTGTGACCTCCTGCTCAGCGTTGGCCCCGAGGCCCCTACCTTGTGCGAGGGCTGGACCACCACCGACTTGGTCGTTCACCTCATTGTTCGAGAACGCCATCCATTCGCCGCTCCGGGCATCATCGTCGGTGGACCGTTCGTCGGAGCTCTGCGTAGAGCCACCGAACGAACGAAGGTACGTCCCTACTCGGAGTTAGTGGCTACCTTGCGGTCCGGGCCACCACTGTGGCTACGGCCCGTCGACCGGGTTATGAATCTCGCCGAGTTCTATGTTCATCACGAAGATGTCCGACGTGCGGGCGGCGACAGCGCGGCCCGATCCGGGGCTGAAATGGTCGCGCTGGACGACGCTTTGTGGCGATTGCTCGGACGCACGGGTCGACTACTGACGCGGTCTCTTAGCCCCGTCGGCCTCGATCTTCGCCGACCTGACGGGTCGGTCCAAAGGGCGCGACCGGCGGACGACGGCTCGCCGACTGCGATTCTGTCTGGTCGCCCTGGCGAGCTCATTCTCTATTTGATGGGTCGACAGTCGGTTGCCCACGTCGAGTTCGACGGGCCGCCAGCTGCAGTTGCGGCACTACGCGCCGCGCCCTTCGGTCTTTGAGAACTCATCCGCCTCGACCATTCGTGAGAGTTCGCCGACGGGGTCGACCAATTCTCATGGTGCTCGACCACCCGCGCGCTGACCCGTCGTGCCGGAGGACCCGGTCGGCGCCGTGCCGACGCCGGCGCTGATCGGGCTCGTCGGCGACGGTCATCGACTGCTTCACCGACGCGCCTCGCGAGACACGTCGATGTCCTTGATACCGCCTCTAAGCGATTCGTGCACGGCTTAGAAACCGACTGCGGCGACCCAGCGCTGACGGCCCCGTCGAGCGTTCCCGCCACCGCCCACGCGCCGGGACGTTTCGTCTCGTCAGGGCAGCGGACGGTAGCGGTAGACCCCGTCGTCGAGGAGCCGGGCGACTTGTCCTCGAGTAGCGAGGAGACGCAGGTGGGCGGCGGTCTCGCTGATCGCCAGCATCTCGTTGAACACGTCGAGTTCGGCGAGCGTGCGCTCACGGCGGGTCCAGCGCAGGCGACCTGCCACCTCGAAGACACTGGTCGCCCCCTCGTCCAGCGCGGCGAGGGTCTGTTCGAGCCGTCGTCCGTGGTGGTCGACAAGCTCGTCGATGCGGGCGTGCACGCTCGGCGCCACCGGACCATGCGCTGGTAGCAGCAAGGCGTCGGGGAGGGCTCGCACCCGGGCTAGTGACCCGAGGAAGGCACCGAGCGGGTTGTCCGGCGTCACCGGCTCGAAGCCGATCGAGGGGGTGATGGTCGGCAGGACGTGATCGCCAGCGAAGAGCAGGCTGTTCGCCGCGTCGCGGAAGACCACATGGCCGCGGGTGTGCCCGGGCGTCTCGATCACGCCGAGGCGTCGGCCCGACTCGAGCTCGATATCGCCTTCGTAGAGCCACTCGTCGGGCAGCGCCCACTGGGCGCGCTGCGCGGCGTGATCGCGGGTCATCACGGAGCGGACGGCTTCGATGAGGTGAGCCGCCCCGAAGCGGCGAAGCGTTTCTATCTGGCCCTCGAGCGCACCTTGATCTTGGTCAGTGATCATCTCGAGCGTGGGGCGCTCACCGGCCCCGAGGCTGATCGCCACGGCTTCGGTCGAGCGTAGGGAGACCGCCATCGTGTAGTGGTCGCGATGAGCGTGGGTGACCAGGAAACGATCGATGTCGGCCACGCTCGCCCCCAACGACCCTAACGCCGCGTCGAGGGCGGCCCGGGCGTCGGGAATGGCCCAGCCCGAGTCGATGCACACCAGGCGCCCGGCGTCGATGATGGCGTAGATGTTGACTGCTCGCAGACCGTCCGAGGGGAGCGGCAGTGGCAACCGGAAGACACCCGGAGCGACCTCGTAGGCCCCCGGGGTCGTCCAGTCGTCCCCGCTCACCGGGCCTCGGCGCCGGGGTGCCCGCGAGGCGGTCTTTGCGGTTGCACCTCCGGATAGCGGCCCGGTAACCGAAAGCCGGCGGCAAGGTCAGAGGATCTCATCGGTGCCTGCTCCGAGTCGGCGCAACTCGTCTTGACCCCGTGCCCCGTCGACGATGATGTCGACACAGGCGGCCAAGGGCACGGCGGTGGCGTCGATCCACAGGTGGTAGAGGCGGCGGTCGGCGACGTCGGCGTGGTACAGGCGCTGGACGTAGCGGTGCCGGGCGGTATCGGTGTGGTGCTGTGCCCGTCGGGCGCTGCGCTCGTCCAGACCACCAAGGTCCATCACCTGGGCAATGCGAGCCTCGAGCGGGCCGTCGAGGCGCACGTGCAACGCCCCGGGATACCCGGCCAGCACGATCGCCGCACCTCGACCGAGGATCACGCCCCCTTGCTGGGCCTCCCGACGCAAGACCGCGACGATGTGGTCCCTGTAGGCAGCCTCATCGTGGTGGCTTTCGGCACCGAGCGGGGGGATCCCGGTCCACGCTGCTCCCGAGGTGGAGAAGAACGAGATCCAGCGGCTGAGCCCCCGACTAAGTTCGTCCTCGACGGCCAGCACCTCCTCGCGGGACTCGGCCAACTCGGCAGCTACCGACGCAGGGATCGCCCGATCGAAGAAGCCTACCCCGAGGCGCTCAGCGACCCGCGGTCCGACGAATCCGCCGCCCGCGCCGTAGGACGCCGAGATGGTCACGATCGGCTTCGCTGCACCCACCGCCCCTCCCGTCCCTACGGTACTTCGAAAAGTAGACACATCTATATAAAAACCATTATAGTCATGCCCCATGACCCATCAAGGACCACCGCTCGTCACAGGCGACGACGAGGTGGCGCTCGCCCTGTACAGATCGGA